>JAESUA010000096.1 GCA_016763255.1 Magnetovibrio sp.
GCCGAAGCCGCTTTGCGCTACAGCGAGAACCGATTGCAGAGTTTTCTTGATGCTGCGTCTGAGTGGGTGTGGGAAACGAACGCGGACCATTGCTTTACATATTTCAGCACCCGCATCGAAGATATTTTAAGCGTGCGTATTGAAGACATGCTGGGCAAGTCGCGCATGAACATCATCAACAAGGGCCTGGAAACAGACCACGATAAGTGGGCTGCCCATCTGGATGATTTAGAGCACCATCGGCCGTTTCGCGATTTTATTTATGCTATCGGTACCATACCCGGTCAGCATTTTATTCGAGTTAATGGTGTGCCGGTGTTTGATGCGGACGGCACGTTTAGGGGCTATCGTGGTACCGGTAATAACGTTACCGATCGTATTTTGGCGCAACAAGAACAGCAACGCTCTGAAAAGTTGTTTTCGTTGGCGTTTCGCTCCAGCCCAGCTTTAGCCGCCATTGTCGGTATTGATTCAGGAATTCACCATGATGTAAATGAAAAATGGCTGGAAACGCTTGGTTTCAAACGCGATGAAGTAATCGGCAAACGGGTGCTGGATCTTGGGGTTTGGCAGGATGCTGAACAACGCGATCAGATGATTGTTGAGATCACCAAGAATGGGCACATCAGTGGCTATGAAGCCAAGTTCAAGTCAAAATCCGGCGAGGTGCGGGACTTCTTGATCGATGCCGAAGTGATTGCGTTTGAGGATGAAGACCGGTTGATGCTGGTGGCTCAAGACATCACTGCGCGAAAACGTGAAGAAGAAACCTTGCAGGCCTCACACGATATTTTGGAAAATCGTGTTCGTGAACGCACTCAGGCGCTGTTTGAAGCCAAAGAAGATGCTGAAATGGCAAGTCGGGCAAAATCAGAGTTCCTCGCCAATATGTCTCATGAATTGCGCACGCCGCTGAATGCCGTGATCGGATTTTCCGACATCATCAAGAATGAAATGTTCGGCAGCATCGGTTCTCAGACGTATTTGGAATATGCCGGCCATATCAAGGATTCAGGAGAGCACCTGCTTAAATTGATCAATGATATCTTGGATGTGTCGGCCATCGAAGCGGGCAAGTTGGACCTGCATGAAGAAGAAGTTCAAATTGAGGCCACCATCGAATCATGTCTGCGATTGGTGAACGAACGGGCCAGGACCAATAACTTGGTTTTGAGCAGTGACATTGCTGAAAATCTGCCGCGCATGTATGCCGACGAACGACGCCTAAAACAGATTTTAATCAATATTTTGTCCAATTCCGTGAAGTTTACGCCGCAAGGCGGGAAAGTGGATGTGCGCGCACGTCTGGATGGGCGGGGCGGTTTGATTTTGTCGGTCAAAGATACCGGAATTGGCATCTCCAAAGAAGACATCCCCAAGGTGTTGAGCCCGTTTGGCCAAGTCGACAGTTCACTGGCGCGTCAGTATGAAGGCACCGGCCTGGGCCTGCACCTGACGCGAAATTTGATAGAATTGCATGGCGGCAGGCTGGTGATCGAAAGCGAGCCCGGCAAGGGCTCTGAGGTCAGCGCGCATTTTCCGCCGGGCCGTATGGCTTATGAAAGCGCGCATCTTGATGAGGACAGCGAACGTGATAAAGCTCCGGTCGATGAGGCCGGGGCTATTACGTTCAGCGGTTCATCGTAATCAAATAGCAGTTCGGTGCGACAATAGTGAGGCCGGGGCTGGCCTTTAGCGGAATTGATCCTTATATTTGATAAAGCTTAAGTAGTGGGTGATTTCGGCGTGTGCATGAGGCCGTGTCGATTTCCCCACACATGCATGAGGACAGCACATGGCCACCATCGCACTGACCGCAGACAATCTTGAAAACACCATTGAAAACAATGATATCGTATTGATTGATTTTTGGGCTGATTGGTGTGGACCGTGCAAACAATTTGGCCCGGTTTTCGAAGAGGTTTCCAAAAACATTGATGGTGTAACCTTTGCCAAGTGCGATACCGAGGCCGAACAGGCCGTTGCCGCGCAGTTTGGCATTCAGTCCATCCCCACTGTGGCGGCCTTTCGCGAGCAAGTCTTGGTATTCTCCCAACCCGGTGCCCTGCCGCAACAAGCCCTTGAAGAACTGATCACCCAGCTCAAAGGTTTGGACATGGATGACGTGCGTAGAAAGATTGCCGATTCCCAGGCTCAAGCGGAACTGAACGGCGACAATTGATTTTGGTTTAGGGTTTTGTCGTGCAGCAAAAAAAACTGACAAACCGCTAGACGGTTTGATCGTGCGAACGCGCGCCAACCGGCCTCCAGCGAAGATTAGAGGTGATCCAGCCGGGTCACCTGCACCCGTCGATTGATGTCACTTTGTGGATCTGACGGGTCCAAAAGTTGACTTTCACCGTAGCCAACCGGGTCGATGCGTGTGGCGTCGATGCCAAATGAGGCCACCAAATAATTCAGCACGGCCTTGGCGCGACGTTCGGATAGTTTTTGGTTGTAGCCAGACCTGCCGACCGCATCGGTGTGTCCGGCGATTTGGAAACGAAAGTTATTGAGTTCTCCATAGGTCAGCGCTTTGCCAAGGTTATCGAGCACCTCCAAAGCTTCAGGTTTGAGGATGGCGCTGTCGAATTCGAAATAGACTTTGATGTTGATCGATGGTGTGCTGACTTGTGGTGCCAATTTTTCGACCATCACCGGCAACCGTGCAGCGGTGTAGTCAGTCTTGGGCGAACATGCACCTTCTCGGTCTGTACTCATCAGTCCTGCGGCCAAGATCATGCTACCGCTTTGTTTGAGATAAGCCGTGGAGCAATTGCTGCAGAGGTCGCGGGCGTCTTTAAAGAGTTTCAAGTTGCGGGTGATCTTGCGGGTGTGCTGACCGTAGCTGAGCGCGTCTTGTAGTGTGAAAATGGCCCGGTCCATTCGACCCGACAAACCCTGGGAAACACCCAGATTGTTCATCACAGCTGAATCATCGGGGCATAGTTCCAGGGCTTTTTGGTAGGCCGTTTCTGCATCGGCGTAGCGTTCCAGATAATCGTTGCCGATGCCCAGGGCTGAATACAAACGCCAGTCTGTGGTGCCGTTTTTTACGGCACGGCGCAAGAACTTCACACCTTTAATGGCGTTGCCTTGGAGCAAATATACCTTGCCCCGTTCGGCCAGAAAGCGGTTGTCCGAGATGAATTGTGAGGAGGCGGTGTCGAGCAGGCTTGCGGCTTCGCCCACCCGTCCGGCCCAGCGCAAATTGCGGGCCAGCCCCAGCACAGCCGCGATCTCGTTTGGCTTTTGCACCATCAAGTTTTGGAAGTGAGTGATGGCCTCGCCATCGGCTGTGCTTTGAAGCGGCGCAATGGTTCTCATCGGTTTGAGGGGCGCTGTGGCAACGCAGGCGCTGAGCACGGAGAGCACTGCGATTGAGCACAGGGCTGGTTTAATGAGGGCCGGTTTGATGATTTTCAACATGTGCTCAGTCCAGTAATTTTCCACGTGCCGAGTGTATAGCGCATGTTTTCACGTCTCTCAGTGATATGCGTCACTAAAATATATAACAAAGCCAAATAACCCTACACTTTGGTGGGTGTTTAAGGGGCGTGGGTGTGCAAGACTGTCGCAAAATTAAGGAGAACTCCCCCTAAATGAGCCCCAATCCGACCATTCAAATTGAAGACCCGTTCGCCAAAAAGCCCAAACCAGTCGCAAAATTTGCCCTGTTTAGTTATGGCTTTCGACCATTTTTCCTGCTTGCCGGAGTGCTTGGTGCGTTGAGTGTGCCGATGTGGGTTGGCCTGTTTGCAGGGCATGTTGACATGGGGTTGGTGGCGTCCCCGGTGTTGTGGCATGGCCATGAAATGCTGTTTGGTTATGCTGTCGTAGCCATTGCAGGTTTTTTGCTCACGGTGGTGCCCAATTGGACCGATGCAAAAGTCAGTAAAGGACCGGTTTTGATCATACTGACGGTGCTTTGGCTGCTGGGACGTGTCGCATTTTGGGCTCAGGGGGTTCTGCCTTACGGCTTAGTAATAGCTGCTGATTTGTTGTTTCTGATTGGCTTGATCTCTGTTGTGATCCGGCCTTTGATTAACCCGCAATACCGGCGTCAGCTTGCTTTTGTCGTCATCTTGATGATTTTGTTGATCGCCAATGTCATGACCCATATGGGTGTGTTGGGATTGGAAACGTTCGATTTGGATTGGGGCGCACATGGTTTGAGCCTCGGCCTTGATGCCGTCATCTTGCTGATCACCATTCTTGGTGGGCGTGTTATTCCAAGTTTTACGTCCAGTTATCTCGGTCACGGCAATCCTAATATCAGAGTGCTGCAACGCCCTAAATTGGACCGTGCGGTGATCTTGGCGACGTGCTCTTTGCTGGTGGTTGATCAGGTTCTGCCGGGCACCGCGGTGGCCGGTGCGGTGGCTTTAATTGCGGCCATTTTGCACGGCGCGCGGCTAACGGGCTGGCAAGGCCATCGCACGCTTGGCAATCCAATCGTGTGGGTTTTGCACTTAGGCTATGTCTGGCTCGTGGTGGGCTTGGCGCTTAAAGGCCTCGGTGACTTTGCCTTAATCCCAGCGTCCGATGCGCTACATGCGCTGACCATTGGTGCCGTCGGCACCATCACCTTGGGGGTGATGACCCGTGCTGCATTGGGTCATACCGGTCGAGGTATCAAAGCTGCGCCGCTGATCGTTGCGTCGTACGTGCTGGTCAGCATATCTGCGCTGCTGCGCTTGGCGGTGCCGTTGTTGTCGGATTTGAGTGCTGAATTGGTGATGGCTTCCGGTTTGGCGTGGACACTGGCTTATGTGGCTTTTGTTATTGTTTATGCGCCCATCTTGATCCTGGCGCGGATCGATGGACGCCCAGGTTGATATTAGTGGCGGATAAGGTTCCGAACCGTGCCCATCAAGATGTCAAAGTCGATGGGTTTGACCACATATGCCCCGCAGCCCAGTTGGTGCATGTCATCGCGTATTTGTGACACATCGACAGCCGAAAGGGCGATCACCGGAATGTCCGTCGTTTTGGGCGTGGTGCGCAGAAATTTCATCACCTCAATGCCATCCATCACCGGCATGTTGACGTCAAGGATGATCAAGTCAGGGCGCGTCGTGCTTGCCTTGTTGATCCCATCTTGGCCGTCTTCAGCTTGGCTGACGCTGTGGCCAGCTCCCTCCAAAAAAACCGAGACCAATTCCCGGATGTCCGGGTCGTCGTCAATAATCAAAACTTTACCCATCGATGGTCCCACTATTTGAAGCTCAATCAACTTTCATCATACTTAACTCTATATAGGGTCCCTATCTGCCAAGAAAAAGTGCGGAAAAGTATGCAGCTAATTATTTCTTCTATTCGTTCAGTCACCAACGCAGACGAACCATGGCACCGGTGTGCGGGCTGTGTTACAAATCGATTCTTCTTACATTCATTAAACGAGACTGACATGAGAACCACCGAAATCTCACGCGTACAAGAATACCTGCGCAAAGCCTTTGGCAAAGATCGTATCGCCGTGCCGCCGCCAATGTCGGCTGATGCACCGGTCGAGGTTTATATTGGGAGCGAGTTCGTCAGTGTATTGCATCGTGACGAAGATGAAGGCGAGGTTTCGTACTCTTTCGTCATGAGCATCTTAGATATGGACCTGCCGCCGCTGCCGGAACTCTAAAGGGGCTGGCTCTAAAACGGCTGGCGTGTAAATCATGATACGCGTCACCAATACAATTGCCCTCGCCGAGGACGAGATTGTGGAGCGCTTTATCCGCGCCCCCGGTCCCGGCGGGCAAAACGTCAATAAAGTAGAATCTGCGGTTCAGCTGCGTCTTGACGCGGGCCGGTCGCCTGCGTTGAATGCGGGGGTGTTTCAGCGTCTTAAGGTGTTGGCCGGACGGCGCATGACCCTGGACGGCGTGATCGTCATCGCAGCCTCACGCTTTCGCACCCGTGAACGTAACCGTAGCGATGCCCTGGCGCGCTTGGTCGAGTTGATTCAAAAAGCCGCCCAACCGCCCAAGCCGCGGCGTAAAACACGCCCGACCTTGGCGTCTAAAACACGTCGCTTGGTTGGCAAAAAGAAGCGTGCGGGTGTTAAAAAGGGGCGTGGCCCGGTGGGTTCCGACGACTGATTTTTTAAGCCTATAAATTTCTTTGATGTCTCGCCAAATGCAATTGAATTGATTGCCGGGCCGATCCTTCGGACACTCGATGGATAATCCACATCCAAGGAAGACAGTCGCATGTCCAAGACCATCAAAATTGTCCGCACCGATCAAGAATTAGAATGCCCCGTGGTTGATGAAAAGTTGCGGGCATTGGGGGCCGATCTGGTTTTGTTGCCTGATGGTGTTGATGAAGATGTTCTGGTTGCTGAGGTCCGCGATGCTGATTTAGTGTTGATGTGTTACACCCCCATCACCCGGCGCGTGATCGAGAGTGCGCCAAACTTAAAGGGCATCGTAAAGTACGGTGTCGGTATCGATGCCATCGATATTGAAGCGGCAAAAGACCACCGCGTTCCGGTGGTCAATATCCCCGAATACGCCGAAGAAACGGTTGCGGAAGGCGCGTTCACCATGATGATCGCTTTGGCCAAAAAATTGGTCCCGCTGCACAATGCCATGCAAAGTGAAGGCTGGGCCTGGCCACAAGCAAAATGGATGGGCAGTGATATTGCCGGTAAAACAGTCGGGCTGATCGGCTGTGGGCGCATCGGGCGGTCTATGGCACGCATGGCGGGCGTCGGTTTTCGGGCCCGCGTGATTGCTTATGATCCAAATATTAGCGCAACAGACATGGCGGCAATCGGCGTTGAAAAAGTTGACGATCTGCATGACATGCTGGGCCAAGCCGACTTCGTCACCGTGCACAGCGTGCTCACCCCACAAAGCCGTGGATTGATGGATGCGGCGGCGTTTGCGGCCATGAAGCCGACGGCCTTTTTTCTCAATGTTTCGCGGGGTGCCATCGTCGATGAACTGGCGATGCTTGAGGCCTTAAAGAGTGGTCAGATCGCAGGTGCCGGCCTGGATGTGTTCAACATTGAGCCGATGGCTCATGAAGGCCATCCGTTGAGTGAGCTTTACGCTCTGGACAATGTCATTTTGATGCCACACCTGACCTTTTACACCCAAGACGCCATGAGGCGCTTGGAAGAGGAAACCATCGAACGCTGTCTTGAGCTGCTTGAAGGTAAAGCCGTGTTGATCAAATCAAAAGACCCGCGATTGACGGCGCAAACATCCGGTGTGGTGCTTGCGCCGGGTTAATCTGGGCTATTTTTCCCCAGACTTTTCGGTCTTGCCGGTGGTACCGGTGTTCATGGCGTTCCAGAACATGTTTTGGAATTGATCAAGCCCCGGCATTCCGTTCATCGCGGTGCCTGGGGTTGCGCCCGGTATTCCCCCTGGCATTCCCCCGGGCATCCACATTTTCATCATGCTTTCCATATCAAGCCCCGACATGCTGGATTCCATGCGTTTTTGCATTTCGGCCATCATAGCTTCTTGCATCGGCTTGACGTCCGGTAGCCCGAAAAATGTGCGGGCTTCTTCCGGGGAACATTCGATGTCGATCGTAACCTTCATGATAGCACTTCC
>JAESUA010000097.1 GCA_016763255.1 Magnetovibrio sp.
GAAAGTCAAATCCGCACCAATCGTGTGACGGACCCAATGGTTGTCGATGCACTCGACACCTTGCCGCGCGAAGCGTTCGTTTGCGATAAGCTAAAGCCCATCGCCTACATTGACGAAGATTTGAACGTTGGCACCGGGCGTTACTTGATGGAGCCGATGGTGTTGGGGCGTTTGATGCAGTATGCCGCCATCGAAGAAACTGATGTGGCGCTGGTTATCGCTGCCGCCACCGGGTATGAAGCCGCGGCGATTTCCAAAATTGCGTCTGCGGTGGTGGCCATCGAGTCCGTCATCGAGTTGCAAAAGTCCGCCACCGCAAATTTGTCCGCACAAGGGGCCGATACGGTCAGCATGCTTCATGGCGATTTGCACAAAGGTCACCCCGGGCAGGGTCCTTACGATGTGATCTTCATCAATGGCGGGGTGGGCGAACTGCCTGCTAGCCTGATTGATCAACTTGCCGACGGCGGACGCTTGGTTTACGTCAAAATGGGTGCGGCCATCGGCAAGGCCATGTTGGTGACCAAGGTGGATGATCTGGTGTCCGAATCCGAGTTGTTCGACGCCAATGTATCGGCATTGCCCGAATTCGCTGCAAAGCCTCAATTCTCCTTTTAAATAAATCGTTGCCGTCAAAGGGCGGGGGCTTGATTTTTCCATACATAAGACTTATCTAATATGCGAGCCTGCGCAGATGCCTCATGCACCTGCGCGAGATTGTGAAAACTGCATAAAATAATGTGGAGTCTAAAATGACGAACACCCCCTTGCCCTTGGAAATTGACGCCCTCGGCCTACATAAAATCAAAACCGAAAACCTCGACGCCGCCTTTATCGATGTGCGCATGCCCCATGAAGTGGCCCAGGCCCCGGCGGGCCAAAGCTCAAATATTCCGCTCAACCAGCTGCCGCAGGCAATCCATCAATTGCCCCAGACCGATCGTTTGGTGATCATCTGTGCTCACGGCGCTCGTTCGTTGATGGCGGCGCAGTGGTTGCGTCAAAATGGATTTGCCAGCGCGCAGTCACTGGCGGGCGGTATGGCGTCTTGGCGGCGTTATGAAGAAATGGCCGCTTAAAACCTGTTACTTTTATAAAAATGGCTTAATATATCAATAGCCTTTGGTGACGATGGTGTTTGTCTTCAAAGGGCGTATAGTCTTGGCCGTTCAACAACCCTTTGAGTTCTGGGATCATGATCATCACCAAACGTTTTTTGAATTCGACTGTTTCGCGCGTTCTCTTCGTATCTCTCACCTTGGGTGTGGCAGCGTTGCCGGTGCACGCAGATACATTGATGGACGCCTTGGCTAAGGCCTATGCATCCAACCCGACCTTGCAGTCAGCCCGTGCCACGTTGCGGGCCACGGACGAAGGTGTGTCCCAGGCTATTTCAGGCTGGCGTCCGTCTTTGAGCGCGACCGCAACGTCGGGGCTCAAGCAGAACGAGACCAGTGCTGATCCGGGTAATAAGATCGACACCAAACCGAAAACATTGACGTTGAGCGTCTCTCAATCTCTGTATGCCGGTGGTCAGACCATCGCAGAGATTGGTTCTGCGGAAAACACCGTACGTGCCCAACGTGCCCGCTTGTTGAGCACCGAACAAACCGTGTTGTTGAACGCAGCAAAGGCCTACTTGAATGTCCAGCGCGACCAAGCGGTGGTGAAATTGAATGCCCAAAACGAAGTGGTTTTGAGCAGTCAATTAGAAGCCACCCAAGATCGCTTCAACGTCGGTGAAATCACCCGTACGGATGTGCATCAGGCACAATCTCGCTTGGCCGGTGCGACCGCGGACCGCATTCAAGCTGAAGGCAACCTTAAATCTTCGCGGGCCAATTACGCCAATTTGATCGGCGAGGCCCCCGGCACCTTGGAAACACCTAGACTGGCCTTGCCGTTGCCGACAACCTTAGGCGATGCTTTGAGCTTGGCCGAAGACACCAACCCGACCGTTATGGCGGCCGTTTTTGATGGAAAGGCCGCGCGCGACGATGTGTCCAGCACCCGTGGCCTGTTGTTGCCCTCGGTGGACTTGAGCGGATCGGCTTCGCGCTCCTTGGATACGTCCTCCAAGGGCTATTGGGCCAATGCTTATGAGGCTAAGGTGACCTTGAGCGTGCCGCTTTATCAAAGCGGTTCGGTTTATTCCAAATTGCGTCAGGCCCGTCAGACGGCTTCCGCGTCAAGATTGAGCGCGGATCAAGTAAAACGCGATGCTGCCGAGCAAGTGCGCACCGCGTGGGAGACTTTGGTCGCCACAAAAGCGCGAATCGAAGCCATCAATACTCAGGTTCGGGCCTCTGAAACGGCGCTCGAAGGGGTTCAACGTGAGGCCAGTGTGGGTTCACGCACGGTTCTTGATGTGCTCGATTCCGAACAGGAATTGCTCGACGCACGCGTAAATCTCGTTAAATCTCAAAGGGATGAGACGGTTGCCGCGTTAACGTTGCTCTCCTCCATCGGCAATTTGACGGCCCCCGATTTAAACCTCGCTGTGGATTTATATGATCCACAGGGGCATTATCGAAAAGTCCGGGATAAATGGTTCGGTGGAAACGTTGGGGATAACCCTGCGCAGTAAGCTGCAAAGTTAACTGGATCATATGGTTAACCGGGTCGTAAGGTTCGTTAGGGTATAAGTATATCCGAATCGATGATTCGAATCTCAGCTACCTCGGGGGATAAGCGAGCTTTTTATGAGCGAAGACGCGCAAGGACAAAACGGCGAAGAGCCTTCGATGGAGGACATCCTGGCCTCTATTCGCCGCATCCTCTCTGAGGATGGCGAAGAAGAAGCTGCGGCCGAAGAACCCGCCCCGGCGGAAGACGATATGGCTGCCGCCATGGAAGAAATGGCGGCAGAGCCAGAGCCTGTGCCAGAACCGGCCGCACCGGAGCCGGAAGAAGAAATGGACATGGCTGCCCTCATGGAAAGCATGGAGGCAGAGCCAGAACCGGAAGAAGAAATGGACATGGCCGCCCTCATGGAAAACATGGAGGCAGAGCCTAAACCCGAACCGGCGCCAATGATTGAATTGGCTGAGGATGATCCTGAGCCAGAACCCGTTCCGGCACCGGTCGTCGCTCCTGCGCCCGCACCCGCGCCGGAACCCGTCGCCGCACCCGCGCCACCACCACCTCCGCCACC
>JAESUA010000098.1 GCA_016763255.1 Magnetovibrio sp.
GCACGGCAAGGTAAGTAAGGTTTAATCAGTGAAAACTGCTCGTCTGATAGCCAAAAACCACGCTTCATAGCCTGAAACCTCCATTGTGAGTTCCAAGCTACTGAATCACTTAATAGTTAATGAGTTCTGACCCTAGGTGGCTCTGTGTCCCTTAACGCGGCTGGTAATGTTGTGTTCACACCACAAGTAAACTTCAATGGCACGGCGCAGTTTGACTACACCATCTCCGATGGCAACGGTTTGACCTCTGTCTCGACTGTGGTGGTTTCTGTTTCTGCCGTAAATGATGCGCCTGTCGCGCAGAATGATGTGGCTGATCTTAATGATGGAACAGCCCAAACCATCCT
Organism: Magnetovibrio sp.; assembly: GCA_016763255.1. Taxonomy (GTDB): domain Bacteria; phylum Pseudomonadota; class Alphaproteobacteria; order Rhodospirillales; family Magnetovibrionaceae; genus Magnetovibrio. The sequence continues at coordinate 348 of JAESUA010000098.1, forward strand.
CGCCACAGATTTGCTGGCCAATGACAGCGATCCGGATGGTGATGTTTTGAGCCTGCAATCGGTGCAAAGTGGCACCGGTGGCACGGTTGCCTTGAATGCCAGCGGCGATGTTGTGTTCACACCGCAAGCCAATTTCAGCGGCACGGCGACGTTTGAGTATACCGTTAGCGATGGTAACGGCGGCACCTCAACGGCGACGGTGAGCGTCGAGGTCAGTACGACAATCGACGTGCCTGTAACGCCGGGCTCGTCCCTGACGGGCCTTAATGAGTCTCTTGTCAACACGACGACTTCAGGTGCGCAGACCTTGTCTTCGGTCCATGGTTTGTCCGGTGGTGGTTACGTTGTGACGTGGCAATCCAATCATGGCGTTGGCAACGATATTTTCGCCCAAATGTATGATGCCCAGCATGTGAAGGTCGGCGGAGAGTTTATGGTAAACAGCCATACTGCTGATGAGCAAACTCTGCCTATCATCGCTTCGCTTAGCGATGGTGGGTTCGTGGTGACGTGGAAGTCGAACCTTCAAGATGGGTCGGGGGGCGGCATTTTTGCCCAGCGTTTTGACGCTGCTGGTGCGGCGGTTGGAACCGAATCCCAGGTGAATACATATGCGACGGGCGATCAGGGAAATCCCACGGTGGCGGGCCTGAACGATGGCGGCTATGTGGTGAGCTGGCATTCATATGGTCAAGACAGTTCGGGTTACGGTATTTATGCGCAACGCTATGATTCTGCTGGTACAGCGGTTGGCGTTGAGTTCAGTGTCAATACCACACACTCGAGCGATCAAGCTTGGCCGGAAATCTCTTCGCTTGCGAGCGGCGGGTTTGTGGTGACGTGGCATTCATACATCATTGGTGGCAATGAAAATAATGTCTTCGGCCAAGTTTATGATTCTGCGGGTAATCCGGTGAACGGCGGAGAGTTCCAGGTCAACACCTATATGACCAGTTCGCAGGTTTACTCATCGGTCGAGTCTTTGGCCGACGGTGGTTTTGTGGTGACGTGGACGTCGCATGGACAAGACGGCACGTATTCGAGCATTTATGGCCAACGTTTTGATGGCGTCGGTGCCCCGGTGGGGGCGGAGTTCCGGGTTAATAGCACTGCGATGGAGTATCAGTATTATCCCGAAACGGCGGCGCTTGATGACGGCGGTTTTGTCGTGACGTGGATGTCCAATGATCAAGATGGCAGCAGTTATGGCATTTATGCCCAGCGTTATGATACTGCGGGCGTGCCGGTGGGTGGTGAACTCCTGGTCAATGATATGACGCTGAATGCCCAGCATATGCCATCCGTCACGGTGTTGGCCGATGGTCAATTGGTGGTGACGTGGACATCGGACGCCCAAGATGGTAGCGGCAATGGAGTGTATTCCAAGAGCTACACCTTCACCACCGATGGCTTGCTGATCGAAGGCTCAACCGGCGATGACATCCTGCTCGGCAGCGCAGGCGACGACGTGCTGACGGGCCTAGCCGGTAACGATAGCCTCACCGGCGGTGCGGGTGATGACATATATCAAATTACCCGTGGCGATGGTCAAGACACCATCAATAACCTTAGCGAAGGTGCGTCGAATGACGTGGTGTCGTTTACCTCCGGTGTTGATCGTGACCAGTTGTGGTTCTCTCATTCCGGCAATGACTTGGTGATCGGCGTGATCGGCACCATTGATCAAGTCTCTGTAACGGATTGGTATGTCGGAACCAATAATCGGGTGGCGGCCATCGAAACGTCGGATGGCTATCAGTTGAATAGTGGGGCGGTGGAAAATCTGGTCAGTGCCATGACGGCCATGACGCCGCCGTCGGTTGGCCAGACAAACCTTACTGCATCGCAACATACACAGCTTGATCCTGTGATTGCTGCGAATTGGTTGTTGGAGAATTGATCAGCTGAATATGCTGTGCTTGGCCATTTGGAACTGGGGCACGGTTTCGTGCGTGCGTTACGTTAGTGCGACAATACGTGCGCTCTCTTTAATTCCTTTGTCCAACTGTGGCGGTGCGCCCTGGTCGATCGGTCTGGTTGTCGGTTTGTCATAAACGCACAAAACCCCAAAGTTTAGCGGGCCGAATTGAGCCGTTCTATCTGGGCGGCGGCGTTGTTGGCTTTGTCTTGTTCTCCAAGGACCTGATAGGCGCGTTGCAAACGCACCCACCCTTCGAGGTCGTCGGGGTTTTCTTTCAGACGATTGGCCAATCGGGCCACCATTTTCCCGATAAACTCTTGGCGTTCGTCTTGAGGGACTGCGGCACTGGATTTTGGATCTTCGACAGCTGCGCCAGCTCGATCACCAAGGAGGGTTGAGGCAAGATCCTGGGCGGCCTGGGATGGCGTCAAATCTTTCGGATTGATCTTCATCTGCTCCGCGACTGCGCGGATTTGACGGCGCACACCGGGGACCCAGGGGGCATCTACTGACGACAGGGTGAGAATATCCACCCAATCTTGTAACGCTTGCGTGCGGTTGCCAGCTTGAGATTTTGCCAGGCCGATGTAATAGCGCGCCCTCACATTGGCCGGATCTTTGGTGATGATCTGCTTAAATAACGTGACGGCTTTGGGGGGCACGATCTGAGCGTTCGAGTTGACCAGCATTTCACCGTAATGAATGGCGACGTCGGGAGCGTCATCGGTGAGGTGCATGGCTTGCGTAAAGGCAGCATCGGCTTCATCGGTACGATTGAGCGAGGTCAGTGTCCGTGCAAAAAGCAACCAGTTTTGCGCATTTCCCGGTTCTTTTTCGAGCCGCTCAGCTAGAGTTACGATCATCTGATCAACTGTCACGTCGTCGCCCTTGGCCGTGTGCGAAGCCGCCGATTTTGCAGTTTGACGCTCACTAAAGGGTAAGTCGCGTGCTCCAGGTGTGCCGATCTCCAGGTAAAAAAGAACTGACAAAACCGGAACCGCGAGCGTGACCACGGTGATAAGAGCCCAGTTGCTTGAGTTTTTCTGGCGGTTCATTTTGGTGTTGGACTCGCTGGACTTGAGCATTCGACGCTCAATCTCCACCCGGGCGGCCTCGGACTCCTCTGTGGTCAACAGTCCGCTTTCAAGATCGCGCCCAAGTTCGAGAAGTTGGTCTTTATATACCGATATATCGTAATCGGCGCGTGAATGAGCAATGGCATGAGAGCCGCGGCGTAACGGCAACAGCAAGAAGACCACAGCGAATAAGCTCATCACGGCGGCGGCAGACCAAAACTCGATCATTCTTATTTCTCTCAAATAACGGTTGGGAGCCTCTCAAATGAGGCTTCTTGTTGGTCAGCATGACGCAAATATAATGCCAAGCCGAGGGCGGATGGGATGGGATGCCAATGCAAAGGCATGTTTCTTGCGATGCAACCAGAAAATCCATATGCAATGTACGTGAGACCGTTAGATGGCCCTGGGCAATCTCAAATTTATCAGCGCTTTTATGGCCCTGCTCGTGATCCCCCTCAGCGGATGTTCGGTCATTCCGGCAACGGGGGAGACGTCGTTTGCCGCCTTCATGACACCTGATGATGAGGTTCGTGTTGGGCAAGCCGAGCACTCTCGCATGCTGGCCATGTACGGCGGGGTGTATTCGGATGAAACCCTTTTGCGCTATGTCGATAAGGTCGGGCGAAAAATTGCTCGGGGCAGTGAAATGTCGACACAGACGTTCAGTTTTACGGTTCTTAACTCATTGACTATAAACGCTTTTGCCCTCCCAGGGGGGTATGTGTATATCACCAGGGGGCTTTTATCTTTGCTCAATGATGAGGCTGAATTGGCCGGAGTTTTGGCCCATGAAGTGGCTCACATCACGGCCCGGCACGCCGCCCGCCGCTACAGCCGGTCTACCGTCACCGGCATCTCTTCGATGTTTTTATTGGTTCTTACGGGAGGATTGAGTGAGATTGCAGAGCGGGCAAGTAAATATTATTCGATGACTTATGGACGCGAGCAAGAAGGTGAAGCGGATGTCATCGCCGTTCGTTACCTGAAACGAAGCGGTTATGATCTTTGGGGCCTGTCACGCGTTCTTGACAAGATGCAGAAACATGAGGATTTCGTGACGGAAATAACCTCCGGAAGCAGTGCGCGCGAAAAAGACTGGATGGCGAGCCACCCCTCATCAGATCTTCGGCTGAGTAGCCTGAAACAGTTGATTTTGAGCGATTTAGGCAATGATTCCGGGCTGTTGGGACGAGGGCTTTATCTCTCTAAAATCGACAATATGCCACTTTATGTAAATTCAATTCTCGGCCCAGCGCGTTTGGATATTGTTTCAGTCGAATATGATATGACCATGAGGGATTTGGCCGGGGCAGCGCAGGTGGCAACACATCTCAAATGGCTTGAAGTGGTCAATGGCCTGGAGCCGGATGAAATAATTCCCGCGAACACCAAGGTGAAGCTTATTGTTTATGATGCCAAGGTGGACTGATGGTCGGGCCAAAAAAGAGATGTCTCAGTTTTGACAAATTTCGGCGGCGCATTCCCATTTTTGGGGATTTTAGCTGCGGTGGTTTATGAGATGATCCGATTGCGGCCTTGTTCCTTTGCTTGATAGAGCTTCGTATCTCCTCGCTCAAATAAAGTGTCCATCTTCTCTAGTGGTTCGCGCATCACGACTCCCCCGCTGATCGTCACCTGAAACGTTGATCCACGCCCGAATGTTGTTTTTTCGATTTTTCGGCGAATGCGTTCGGCCACATCTATGGCAATCTTCAAATCATTGATCGGCATGATGAGGGCGAGCTCTTCGCCGCCCAACCGGATGGCAATATCGATTGCCCGTGTTTCGGCGAGGAGGATGCCGCCGATATCGCGCAGCACATCGTCGCCCACGCCATGTCCGAAGGTATCGTTGACCTTCTTAAAGTGGTCGATATCGAAAAAAATGGCGGCGATATTTGAATCGCCTCGCTCGTCATGTCTACGCATGAGACGAGGAACTTCTTCGTTGGCGTAGAGGCGGGTATACAGCCCAGTCAATGGATCGCGGATTGCATTGTCATAGACGGATTCAAGAAAAAGTTTGCGCTGCCGAATCAGGATGAATACGGCGAAAACAATCAGAAAGGCGAGAAAGGTAACAACCATGTTGCGACCAATGTCGTCGTGGGTAAATGCCGCTCCGTCCCATGCAATGACGGTCCATTGCGTTCCCGGCACAGGCTGGGATTGATAGATAAGTCGCTGGCTTTCTTGGTCCATGAGCTTGTTATGAGATGACAGTGGTTTGAGCGATATGAGCTGACCGCTGCCCAGGTTTTTCCGTTCCACGATTTCCAGGGCTTTAAGGGCGGCGTTGCCGTACTGCCGGTTGCGCCGAATAGTGTCGCGAATTCGATCACGTAAGGGGGTCAGGGTGCGCAGCAGGAGGTCTTTCTGCGACGCATCAAAAATAACGCCGTTTGAATCGGCGACCGCAAAAACATCATCGCTTCTGGCCCCGATTAGGGAGCGTTCCAACAAAATCAGCGGAAATTTGACGACCACGACACCTAAGGTTCGCCCGCCGCGC
>JAESUA010000099.1 GCA_016763255.1 Magnetovibrio sp.
GCACCGCACGCTCCGAAGCCGAATCCATTTTGGCAACGCCGAAGTCTACATCGAAAAATTTCTCACCACCCCGCGGCACATCGAAATTCAGGTGCTGGCCGACAACTACGGCAACGTGGTGCATCTGGGTGAGCGCGATTGCTCTTTGCAGCGCCGTCACCAAAAGGTCTTCGAAGAAGCCCCCTCACCCGCCCTGAACAAAGAACAGCGCGAAGAGATCGGCACCATCGCCGCCAACGCGATCAAAAAAATCGGTTATCGTTCGGTCGGCACCATCGAATTTTTGTATGAAGACGGCAAGTTCTACTTTATCGAAATGAACACCCGCCTGCAGGTCGAACACCCGGTCACCGAAGCCATCACACGCCTCGATCTGGTGCGTGAAATGATCCGCATTGCCGCCGGTGCGCCCTTGGGCTACACCCAAGAAGACATCCCGTTCTTCGGCCATGCAATCGAATGCCGCATCAACGCCGAAGACCCGGAAACCTTCATGCCGTGCCCCGGAACAGTCGGCATCTACCACGCCCCGGGTGGCTTGGGCGTGCGCGTCGACAGCGGCCTGTACACCGGCTACAAAGTCCCGCCGCATTATGATTCGATGATCGCCAAGCTGATCGTGCACGGCACCACCCGCAACGAATGCCTGATGCGTTTGCGCCGGGCGTTGTCGGAATACGTCATCGACGGCCTCAAGACGACCATTCCGTTGCACCAAAAACTGGTTGTCGCCCCGGACGTCATCAACGGCGATTACGACATCCACTGGCTGGAAAAATTCATGGAAGAAGAAGAGAGCAAAAAATAGCCTCTCTCTGCATCCAATCACTGAAAACGCCCCCGCAGTCCGGGGGCGTTTTTTTATGCAGAACAAGGGCCAGAAGATCACCACTCCGACCTTAGTTTAGAGTCACTTGAACATGCAATTTATGTGGTTTAAGGCATGACAGGTGCGCGAACTCCGCCTAGGATGTCACGACATTAAGGGGGGAATTCATGACCATCGACAGGCACATATCCGAACGCAATGCGGCCATTGCCCAGATCAATCACGCACCGGAACGGGTGCTGATATCTTTGGTGCGCTCGCAAACCATTGATTTGTTCGCCGGTAAGATGTCTGACGATTTACGTCTCACCCTTGAAGCCCTGCGTCAACGCGCGCCGGATGCGGTTAAGGTTGCCGTAGATACCGTGCGCCGCACCAAAAAGGACGACGGCTATGAGGTGATTTTGGACGCCGCCCGGGGGGAGCGCTTGGTGATTGCAGATGGCGACGCCGGACCGTTCACCCGCACCTTAGGCGGTGGATTGTGCAACCTGTCTAAGGATTTGGAACTGATCCTCGACGTGCTGAGCGATGTGGCGGATGATGGTGAAGCCCAACTGCGGCCCAAGATCGACTATTTGACCTGGGCCGATGCTAGCGATTCTTTTCCCGGCCAGGCGGTCACAGGCACATCGCGCACCTCTTTGATCTTTCAGGCTGACGGCTTTGATAAACTGATTTTGACCGAACGCGGGCCAAGCTATGACGCCGATAAAATCGATCTGTGGCAAACGGAAAGGGATTTTTTAGGGGCCGGTGATGATTTCATCTTCGTCGGCCAGGAACCGGAAGATTCGGAAAAATTCGATCTCATCTGGCAACGTAAACTCAAAAACAAAGGGCTAAAGGTGTTCTGGTTGGTCGGTGGCAACCAGTTGAAAAAGCTCTACACTCAATACCGCCATTTTCTCTCCATCGCCGATGTGGTGAGCCTCAATTTGGCCGAAGCCGCACAGTTTTTCGGCTTTGAGCCTCTGCGTCCCAAGCACAAGGACGCGGCCGAGCTGCGCATCATGTATGCCCGTGAAATCAGCCGCCGGGTGCTGGAAGATGGTGCCAATCACGTGATCATCACCGACGGTGCTAAGGGTGCGGCGTTGGCCCGCAAGGCCCGTGGCGGTCGGGTCGAGTTCGTCTATTCGCCCCTGCTGCAAGAAAACGCCATTGCCGTCGATGCCAACGTGCGCGAAGACACCGGTTGCGGCGACAGTTTTGCGGCCTCCATCGCGGCGCATTATTTAATGTCGGGGCCCAATCTAAAACTCAACCAAGCCGCCAACTTTGCCCATTATATCGCCGGAATTTTGTATCAGCGCGCGCGCCCCAACTTGATGGACAAGGACCGCGGTTTTGTCGAATACGCCTTTCACAAGGCCCAAAGCTCGGGCGCGTTCACCGGCAAGCACGAAACCTTTGATCGCGATGAGTGCCAAATCCGCCCGGCGCTGATCTTGCCGCGTGGCCCCAGCCGCAGCGTGCTGGTGTTGGTGGTCGGCGGCAACCCGGCCGACCCCGAACACCCGCGCATCGCCGGTGCCGGGGCGGCGTTGGCCAGTCTGGCGCAAAAATGTCGCGACGGCAGTTATAGCCTCAGCCCACTGATCCGGGTGGTGCCCCGCCAGATCACCCATGATGCAGCCCAAGAACGCCCGGACATGCAATCGCTCAGCGCCCCAGAAATGAGCCGCATGATCGACACCGGAAAATTCTGCAAAGAAATCGGCGATTTGGAAAGCGACACGGCGATGCGCCATGGCGTGCTCAAAACGGACCTAACGGGATTCGAAGGGGTCTGCGTGCTGCGGGTGACATTGCTGGAAACGCTGGAAATTTTGTCGTCCGAAGATTTTGCCGAGATGTTCGGCGACATCAAGTTCTGGCACTTCCCCACCGAAGATGTCGATGAACGCTTGGTCTGGCACACCAAAACCTGGGGTGTATCGCGTGAGCAAAGCCGTGAAATCATTCACCAGTCTTTGCGCGACTATGTGGTTCAAGCACAAAGGCCACAGTTTAAGTTTGGCCGCGTACGCGCCACCAGCCGTGAAGACTTCGAAGCCGAAATGACAGATCAGCTGATCTTGCGCCTCGACGCCTTGTTGGCGGGTGTATTTCGCGGTCAATAACCCTCAAGCCCAGGCCCAGGCCAAAGCCAAAGTCACGGATTGATCGATACCGTCACGGGGATTCAAGCAACGTGATGAAATAGGTTTGCCATTCTTTGATGTGGTTGCGCATTGCGGTGCGGGCGCGCGCACCATCTCTGCAATCCAACGCATCGAGGATCTCAAAATGCTGATGCAGTGCGTCCTGAATGGAATCCGAGCCCATGATATGAACGTTCAGGGCACGATGTGATAGGCGCACACGCACAACCCCTTGATACAGGCGCTTGTTGCCACTGGCCTTGGCGATGCAATTGTGAAAATCATCTTCATAGTCGGCCCAGGCCTTGATACGTGAGCAGCTGTAGGAAATATTTTCAAAATGCATGCCGGTTTCACGCAGGTCTTTAAGGGTCGTACGGTCTATGCGTTGGGCGGCCAGGTATGCGGCTTCGCCTTCGAGCAACGCCCGCATCTCAAAAATCTCAAAAACGTCTTGGGCCGTAAAACGAGAAACCGTGGGCCGGTGGTTTTTAATCTGATGGACAAAACCGTCTTTGATCAGATCTCGAATGGCTTCATGCATCGGGGTACGACTGACCCCCAATTCTTCTGCCAATCTCTTTTCGGCGAGCACCGTTCCGGCGGGCAATTGGCCGGAAATAATCCGTTCTAAGAGGAGTTCATAGACACGTTCCGACAGTCGAGAAGCTTCTTTTTGAAAGGCCGTATTAGCGGTCATCTTAAGCACAACAATTTCATAAACGGTACAACCCAAAGCCTGTGTTCAGCATTGCACAATTTATACAAGCATCACCAACGAAGTGCCAATGCCATTGGCACCCATGGCGTGATTGCAATCAATTCAAACTGTTGCGCACGCTTGAGCACCCTCCCCCCAGCAGCCGCAAGCCCCAAGCCGAGCATAGATGAACCTGCTCTATATGGACGGGAACGGGGATACTCCTGCTAGGTTGTGCAAAAAGCCGATTACACCCACGCCGACCAGCGTGGCGACGATAGCGAAGGCTTCATTTTTAAGGCCCGACTTCACCGACTTAACGTCACGGGCGCCATCACTGATCCCATCTCGGGCATTAATCAAAAATATATCGGCCACGGCCCAAATCGTCAGCCCACCAAAAACCGCGAGCGAGCGTTGATCCCCATTGGCCAGCAAATGGGCGATGCCCCAAAGCGTCATCCCCAGCAACATCGGATGACGCACCCAATGGCGGACCCGCGTCGTAATATGTGACGAGACCAATAAATACACAGCAACCAGCATCAACGTATTGTTGGCGTGCACGGCCCATCCAGGCGGTTCATAAACACCGACCGGATCGGTTGTGGTCCAGCCCATATAGATCAGCCCCAAAGAGCTCATGACCAGCAGCGCGACAACCCCACGATAGGGTTGCGCACCAATGCGCGCCACCAGCGCTTGCTTAAGGCCTTGTCCCAAAGTCGGGATAAAGTGGGCAAGGCTCCACAGGGCAACTCCAGCGATCAGCATTTCCATCAGGCATTCCTTTGCGCATACAGTAACAGTTTAGAACTTTTACACATTTCAGCACAATTAGATCATTTTTGCCACCCTGCAAGATTGCGCCCAGCCCAAGGACATGGCATGTTTTGCAGATGGTACGCCCCATCCCCGGACCCCATAAACTGACCCCAGAAATACTCGTGCGCGCCTACGCAGCAGGGGTATTTCCCATGTCCGAGGCCCGCGACGACCCGACCATTTTTTGGGTCGACCCGGAATTGCGCGGC
>JAESUA010000100.1 GCA_016763255.1 Magnetovibrio sp.
GAGAGGGACCTGAAAACCCATCGATGGGCCGCACCGTCACCATGGTGCGCCCCGATCAAATCGTTCTGCTGGTGCAAAACGATGCGGGCTATCGCAATATTTTGAAATTGTTGTCGACCGCGTATCTGGAAAGCGATGATGTCGAAGACCCTCAGGTCACGCTGGATGACCTTGAAAAGTACTCAGACGGCCTGATCGCGCTGACTGGCGGCATTCATGGATCGGTGGGCCGCCTGTTGGTCGATGGCCAAATTGAGCATGCCGAGGCGTGCCTGGAGCGCCTCACCAAGGTCTATCCCGACCGGCTGTACATCGAATTGCAACGCCACGGCCTCAAACAAGAAGCGCAAATCGAACCGCAGCTGATTGATTGGGCCTATGAAAAGGATTTGCCGTTGGTCGCCACCAACGAAGCGTTCTATCCGCGTCGCGATATGTTCCAGTCCCATGACGCACTGATCTGTATCGCTGCGGGCGCCTATGTCAGCCAGGACGAACGCCGTCGCTTGACGCCGGATCATTATTTTAAGTCGCCCGAAGAAATGAAGGTCCTGTTTGCCGATGTGCCCGAAGCGATCGCAAACACCCTGGTGATCGCCAAGCGCTGTGCCTACAAAGTTGAACGGGTTGCACCAATTTTGCCGCCGTTTGATTGCGGTGAAGGCCGCAACGAAGAAGACGAGCTGCGCAAGCAATCCGTCGATGGCCTGAAAATACGCCTGGAAAATCAGGTTTATCCCGAAGGGGCCACGGAATCCGAAAAACAAGACATCGCCAAGCCTTATCACGAACGCCTGGAATACGAGCTGGGCATCATCATCCAGATGGGCTTTCCTGGCTATTTCTTGATTGTTGCCGATTTTATCCATTGGGCCAAAAATAAAGACATTCCGGTGGGCCCGGGCCGTGGTTCGGGTGCCGGTTCGGTGGTCGCGTGGGTTTTGACCATCACCGATTTGGACCCGCTGCGCTTTGGTTTGCTGTTCGAACGTTTCTTGAACCCCGAACGTGTGTCGATGCCTGATTTCGACATCGATTTCTGTCAGGATCGCCGCGACGAAGTGATCAAGTACGTGCAGGATAAGTACGGCCGTGATCACGTTGCCCAGATCATCACGTTCGGTAAGTTGCAGGCTCGCGCGGTGCTGCGTGACGTTGGCCGGGTGTTGGAATTGCCCTACGGCCAGGTCGATCGCATCTGTAAAATGGTGCCCAACGATCCGGGTAAGGCGCTGACCGTGCCCGAAGCGGTCGAAGCCGAACCCGAACTCAGACGTATGATCAAGCAAGAGCCCGAAGTCGCGCTGCTGATCGAAATCGCCAAGCCGTTGGAAGGCCTGTACCGCCACGCTTCGACCCACGCCGCCGGTGTGGTGATCGGCGATCGCCCGCTGGACAAATTGGTGCCGCTGTACCGCGATCCGCGTTCCGACATGCCGGTGACCGGCTTTAACATGAAGTTTGTCGAGCAAGCGGGCTTGGTGAAATTTGACTTTTTGGGCCTGAAAACCCTGACCGTGCTGTCCATGGCGGTAAAGTTTGCCGCCGAAGGTGGCCACACCGTTGATCTGAGCACCATTCCGTTTGACGACAAAGCATCGTTCGAGCTGTTGCAGCGCGCCGAAACCCAAGGCGTGTTCCAGCTTGAATCTGCCGGCATGAAAGATCAGCTGCGTCAGATGCGGCCGACCACGTTCGAAGACATCATCGCTATCGTGGCGCTGTATCGTCCCGGTCCGATGGAGAACATTCCAAGCTATATTCGGCGTAAACACGGCGATGAAGAACCCGATTATCTGTATCCGACGCTGGAACCGATCCTCAAAGAAACCTTCGGCATCATGATCTATCAGGAACAGGTCATGCAGATCGCCCAGGAACTGTCGGGCTTCTCGCTCGGCGGGGCGGATTTGTTGCGCCGGGCCATGGGTAAAAAAGATCAGGCGGAGATGGACAAGCAAAAGGCGATGTTCATCAAGGGGGCCGAAGGGCGTGGCGTTCCTACGGCCAAGGCCGAGGAGATTTTTCTTCAGGTTAATAAGTTCGCTGGCTATGGTTTCAACAAATCCCACGCCGCCGCATACGCCCTGGTGGCCTATCACACCGCCTATATGAAGGCCAATTTCCCGTTTGAGTTCATGGCCGCGTCGATGACCTTGGATCTGGGCAATACCGACAAGCTCAACGCCTATCGCCAGGAACTCGACCGCATGGGGGTGAAGTTTTTGTCGCCCGACATCAATGCGTCGGAAACCTATTTTAAGGTTGAACGCGACGCCGACAAAAAACCCGTGTCCATTCGTTATGCCCTGGCGGCGCTGAAAAACGTCGGTGAAGTGGCGATGGAAAGCATCATTTCTGAGCGCGAGAAAAATGGCCGCTTTAAGGACCTGGAAGACTTTGCCGGGCGTCTTGACACCCATCAGGTCAACAAGCGCCAAATGGAAAATATGGTGCGCTCGGGCACCTTCGATGCCATCAACCCCAACCGCCATCAGCTGCATATGGGGATTGAGGCGATCATGGGCGAAGCCTCGGCCCAGCAGTCGGAACGTGAAAGCAACCAGATCGGGATGTTTGGCGGCGAAGACCAGCCCAAGCAGATGATCCGTTTGCCCGATGTGGCCGAATGGCCGCCGATGGAACGCCTGCGTGAAGAATTCGACGCCATCGGCTTTTACCTTTCGGCTCACCCCTTGGACAGCTACGGCAAAAGCCTGGGTCGTCTGGGTGTGGTGCCGTTTTCCGAGGTGATGGCCAAAGGCAAAGACAGTAACTATGCCCTGGCCGGTACGGTGGTCAGCAAAAAAGAACGCATCTCGCAAAAGGGCAATCGCTATGCTTTTGTGACCTTTTCCGATGCCTCGGGCTCTTATGAAGTCACCATGTTTTCGGAAACCCTGGCGGCGGCGGCGGAATTGTTGGTGCCGGGCACCGCAGTGCTGATCAAGGCCACAGCGCAATTTGAGGGCGAAACCGTGCGCATGACGGCGCAATCGGTAAAGGGGCTGGATAAAATGGCGGCGCTGACCTCGGCCGGGCTGCAAATCACGCTGAACGACGATAAACCCATCGCCGCGATCCAGGCGGCCTTAAATGACGCCAAGCCGGGGCGGGGACTGATCAAAATATTGGTCCGCTCATCACGCTATGAGACCACCATCACTCTCAAAGCAAACCCCATTTCCGTGACCCCGGAACTGCTGCACGCGGTCTATTCCATCGCCGGCATCGCCGAGGTTCAGGAAATTTAGGGGGAGGACAGATTAATTGTCCAATTCCACCACTTCTACATCTCGCGAGCTCTTCATTTTGTTGACACCGTTAAGGCAGTCAGACTTGTTTTCTCCGCCGTTGGCCATGTTGTTGCCATTCTCTGCAACGTAGCGCTAGCGCCAATCGTCATCTCTTCCTTTGTAAACCTACCTGTCAGGCATTTTCAAATGTCTCCTGTGTAAATTTGGACGTATTCAGTTCATTGACGCGCAGACTGTGTCCCGTGTGAACGCAACAATCCCACCACAACACGATTGTTTAATGTACCCAGGGGCGCAACCTTAGTAAGTCATTATTCGGTGTTGAATGCACCGATAGGGTGTGCTACCACTTTTGTGGGCACAATGTATGTTTAGTTGTTTGTGTTTTATATTTTCTTCTTAAGCGTGCTGAGGGGGCGTGAGGAAATTGTATTGACAGCGGCACATTTTAAATTTTTACATTTTGACGGAGGATCCAATGAGAATAGAGAAAGGTAAAGCTTCGAAACCCGAAGCAGATAAACTTATTCAAGAAATCAAACATCTTGTGAAAGTTAAAGGTCTGGATGTGGACATCGTCTCACATAAAGGCGCTGATATCCAAGATCCTGTAATGGCCAGCGGTTGCGACAGCTGTACGGTTTGTCCGTGCATGATTTGCTGGTGATGGTCGTGCCTTTTTGATGTTGACGCCATTGCCTGTTTATTTGGGCAATGGCGTCGATTTCCTAATGGTTCCACAGTGTGAGGCAAATGTTCTAAGGATCTTGTTTATGGATAAAAAGCCGTTCGTGCGTGATCACCAATTTACTGCAATCAGGGGAGAGTTTGAATTTAAAGTCGATGGCGACAGGGCTGTTATTTATCCTCTCGACTATATCAATCCTCATATTCATTTTATCACGCCGATTCAGGGTTTTGCCCTATCTCTGCTAGACGGTCAGACGCCTTTTTCGGAATTGGACGACCTGTTTAAAATTTTATTTCCTGATTGTGATGCCGATACTTTCTTGAATACGTTGCAAAGTATTGACGTTTTGATCCGCAGGCATGTCACCCAAACAGGGATAGGTGCCGAAGGGTTGATAGAAATTTCGGACACGCCAATTCGAAATGCCCGGAGTTATGATCCGAAGGAATTTGTAATTTCTCCCATGGATTACAAAACGGTTATGGGGGGGATTAAAACCAAGTATAGGCTACGCGCACCCATTAATATCTACACAGTGCTGACGCATCGCTGTCACACCGATTGCTTATATTGTTACGCAGACCGCAAGAAGGGGGCCGAGATGCCGCTTTCGCGTTGGCGCGAACTCATCAGTGAAGCGGCTGAGATGGGGGTGCGCCTCTGCTCCCCAGATAATGGTGATACCTTTGCGCGCAAGGATGGTGTTGATTTCCTGGAATGCCTTATCGAGCATAAGATGCATTTTCTGCTTTCGACCAAGGCACACCTAAACCATGAAAATGTTAAGCGTTTGATGGATGCCGGTTTCGCTAAAAAGATTAATGGTGTGATTAGCCGCCCCGTGCAGTTGAGTGTGGATGCCATCGATGAGGCGCTTTCCATGCAGCTCTTGAACGTGCGAAAGCCGCGGCTTAAAAAAACCGTCAAGACGTTCGAGCATTTTCTGTCTTTTGGCATCATGCCTGTCATTAAGTCGGTTATCACTGGCCTCAATTGTGATGAGCCAAAGAAAATTGTTGATTATTTCTACCAAATTGGCGCTAGAAAATTCACCTTTGTCCGGTATACGCGCACATTTCACCGCCACAGTGATGATCTGTTCGTGACGCAACAAAACCACCATTCGTTGGTTACTCAGTTCAGCGAGATACGCTCCGCATATCCTGACATTGAATTGAACGAAAACCTTTCTATGGCGCCGTCACCGCTCCAAGAGCTTACCTCAGAAAGAAAGAAAGAAATTTGGGACAATAGGATCGGTTGCGGGGGGGGCTGGCATGCCCTTGGCATCGGCCCTGATGGCAAAGCCTTTCTTTGCGAGCAAATGGCGTATGAGGAGCCTTATTTTGTTGGCGATGCGTCGCACCTGTCTATCCGGGATATTTGGGATGGCGATCCGATGTACGATTTCATTCATCCGCCGCGCGAGAAATTCAAAGGCGCAAGTTGTAGTGCTTGCCCCCAATTTGAAACGTGTATGTGGGAACAGGGACGTTGTTACCGCGACGCTTATTTTTCCTATGGGTCCATTTACACTCCACCGCCCATGTGCCCAACAAACACAAAATCCGGGTTGAGACTCGGATGATAGGGGGGAGCCTTGACTGAAGCCGCACAAAGCTGGAAGCCATCCTATTACAACGTCATTTTGACGAAAGATGGTCAAGATCTGCTGTTCAATTCATTTACATCTCAAATGCTCACCATAAACGGCGAGCGCCGCGAAATTATTGAGGACTGTCTCCATTCGCTGAAACGTACGGGCCAGTATGATAACACGGAATTGCTTGAAGGGCTTGTAGCGCTTGGGTTTGTCGTTTCCCAAGACGTTGATGAATTCCACCGCGAACATGAACGTTTTGGCGATATTCTATCGGGCCAAGAGAAATTGATGCTGACCATAGCTCCGACGATGGCCTGCAACATGCGATGCAGTTATTGTTTTCAGCGCGACACGCCGAAAACCAAGATAATGTCCGAGGATATGCAGGACGGTATCATCGAATTCGTTAGACGCAAGGCTAAACACAGCAAACATCTTGTTGTTCAATGGTTTGGTGGCGAACCATTGATTGCTTATGACGCGATAGTCAGGATGAGCAAGGCATTCAAGGATATCTGCCAATCTCTTGATCTGGACTACCATGCCGAAATGTTGACCAATGGCATGCATTTGACGCCTGATCGCGTCATGTCGCTTTCTTCCCTAGGTGTTCGCGCCATTCAGATTTCCCTTGATGGAGTGCCGGCGACATATGCGATGCGGCGAGAGATGCCGTTACAACGCGCCGAAAATTTTTACAAATTTCTGATGGATCATATGCAAGCGATCGTGGATGCCACGGGAAGCGTCACCATCCGAATTAACGTCGATCGGGAAAATATCGACGAGGCGAAAAATGTGGTTGATATGTTCAAGCGCCACGGGATTATCGATCAGCGCTTGGATTTTCGTCTGGGTTTTCTCAATACCAGCCGCGGAATGGTGGACTGCATCCCCCACGACTGCTTTTCCAATTCAGAGTTTGCTCAAGAGGAGCATGAGTTCCGAAAATATCTGGACGAGCAGGGCTACATGGTTTTTGGGTTGCCGAAAAAAAGGGATTACCCTTGTTCGGCAGTGTTGCGCAATTCCTATACAATCGATCCGAATGGCGGAATTGGGAAATGCGTACCCGCAACCGGAACAGATCAATCAATGTACGCATATATATATCCGGATGATATGGAAAGGACCCTGCAAGAGGTAGACGCTGTTGACGTTCCTTATGGAAGCTTCGACCCTTACGGCAGCAATTCTTGTTCTAATTGCCGTCTCATGCCCGTGTGTCTTGGCTCTTGTCCCAAGTTGCACGAGGGCAAACATGCCTTTAGTTGCAGTATGAAGGAGGGCTTGGAGAGGAAGATGGGATTTTACAACGATTTTCATACGCAGCGCCGGGTTTCGTACAAGGGGTAAACGGCTACTTTCCCCTTGCATTCTGCGTCTTGAAGGCGTAATTAACCGCCACGTACTCCATGAGGGAGTGCGATCTCGCACGTGGACGTGCGGCGCTGGTGCAAATTCACCAGATTGTCGCTCCGGTGTCTCTTGACCCAAACAAAAATGGGAGAGACGAGTGTCCGCGGACGTTTAACCGGAAAAGGAATACATCATGGCAATGCCAACCTTTACCATGCGCCAGCTGCTCGAAGCAGGCGTTCACTTTGGTCACTCTATCCGCCGCTGGAATCCCAAGATGGCTCCGTACCTGTTTGGTACGCGCAACGGCATTCACATCATCGATCTCGGCCAGACCGCGCCCTTGCTGGCCCGCGCTATGGAAGCCATTCGTGATGCCGTCGCCGGTGGTGGCCGCGTTTTGTTCGTCGGCACCAAGCGTCAGGCTTCTGAAAAAGTTGCTCAAACCGCGCGTGATTGCGGTCAGTATTTCGTCAACCACCGTTGGCTCGGCGGCATGATGACCAACTGGAACACCATTTCCGGTTCCATCAAGCGTCTGCGCGACCTCGACGGTCAGTTGGGCGATGTGGCCAAGGTTCAGGGTTTGACCAAAAAAGAATTGCTTAAAATGACCCGCGAACGCGACAAGCTTGAACTTGCGTTGGGCGGCATCAA
>JAESUA010000101.1 GCA_016763255.1 Magnetovibrio sp.
ATAAGCCGACCAATGGCATGGTCCTGCTGGGCCCCGGGCAACGCGCCGACATCATTTTGGACTGTACGGCTCAACCCGGATCAAGTCATCGTATCGTTGATGCCGCCTATCAAGATGAAGCCCGCCCCTTTGTCGACATTGTCTATGACGAAGGTGCGGCCATCCGTGCAGAGCCCCCCGGAGAGGTGCCGAGTTTGGCCGCCAACCCCTTGGCCGAACCCGACCTCGACAATGCTCAACACCATGAAATCACCATCACCGGCGGTGCCATGGGCGGCCTGAAGGGGGCGATTTACAAAGGCAAATACCGGCCCATGGATGAGTTGATCAAGGACATGCGGATCTGGGCGTTGAACGGTGTCACCGCAAGTGCCGAAGATATGCCGCCAATTCTCAATTTCACCCTGGGCAAAAGTCACATCGTGACGCTCAAGAACGACACCATGTTTCCTCACCCCATGCATCTGCACGGCCATTCGTTTCGCATTCTGTCGCAAAACGATAAACCCGTACCGCACACGCCGTGGGCGGATACGGTATTGCTCAGCGGGCGCGGCAGTGCCAAAATCGCCTTGGTCGCCGACAATCCCGGCGACTGGCTGTTCCACTGCCATACCCTCGCCCATGTCCAAGGCGGCATGCTTTCCATAATCCGCGTCGCATAATGAAAAGAACAATGGCCATGAAACATTTGCGCTTACCCCTGATCGCCGCCGCCGCCGTAGCCTTGGCGTCATGCAGCGACAGTTTGACCAGCGCCGATGCGACCAACTCAGAAGCCGTGACCCTGGGGCAAACGCTTTACGGTGCCAATTGCGCATCGTGCCATGGCAAAGATTTAAGAGGTCAGCCCAATTGGCGCGAGCCCCAAGAGGACGGCACCCTACCCGCCCCACCCCATGACGAAAGTGGCCACACATGGCATCACGACGACCAACTTTTATTCAACTACACCAAACAAGGTGGCGCAGGTGTTGCCCCTCCAGGCTTCAAAAGCGCCATGCCGGGCTTTGGCGAATGCCTCTCGGATGAAGAAATATGGTCGGTTTTGAGCTACATCAAAAGCCGCTGGAGCCTTAAAGCCCAGGCCCGTCAGGGCGGCTTAAATAAATAGAACGACCCCAAAATGCTCTAATTGACAATTTTCCAGTCGCCCTTTTGAACGTCAAGGATCTTCATGTTGTGGCGTTTCATCAGCTCTTGGAACTGAGTGGTTTTTTTAAACGCCGCCAAATGCGCTGAAAAGCGTTTGGCAAAGGACGCTTTCACGGCTTTTTTGCTGAACGCAACATAATGATTTCCAGCCATGAAAAGATTGTCCTTTAGAAAAAGAACATCATCTTCGATGCCGAGGCTTTGCAGGTAATATCGACCGATACTGTACTCACTGGAAATAAGGTCCAAGCGATCACGGGCCAACATCTTGAAGTTGGATTCTTCAGAATGGCCATAGCGAACATCGGCATTTTTTTCAGCGTATGCCTTGATTTTTGGTGGCAGCCAGTACGCCCGCATCAAACCGACCGCCTTGCCATTGAGGTCTTTATAACTGCGGTAAGCCATATCTTCTTGGCGATCTTTGCGGATAAAAAATCCCCAATACGTCGGCCATAAGGGTGCATCCGAAAAATATGCATATTGCTCACGTTGCGGCGTTTTGAGCGGCGCAAGCAACATATGGATTTTGCCACCCTCAAGCATCTTAAGGGCGCGCCCCCAAGGCATCCCCATGTAGGTGTAATTCGACACCCCAAGCTCACCCATAACGGCATCAAGGATATCAATATAAAACCCCCGAACATTGCCATCATCATCTTCGGCGTGGTACGGCAAGACGTTTGGAAAACCGATTACGATCTTCTCAGAAGGTGCATCTTCCAACGCCTGAGCGGGTATCGAAATCACGAACATCAATGATAGTAAAACAAGTGCTATTCGATACGGCATAAAACCAACCTCCAGCCCGACACCGCGACAAACGCACATGAAAGCATAACTTTTTTTATTTTTCGCCATAGGTGATCACATCAAATTCATGAAGGTGCATGAGAACTCAAATGAAGGCTTAAAATGAATGTTTGAGAAGCTCGTCCCAAGTCTTCGTCGTGCTAAACAGTTGCTTGGCGTCATAAGCCAAGCGATGCGTACCGTGGCACTGGGCACAGGCCATCACCGCCACGGAGCCCAGGGCCTTGCCTTTATCTTGCAAGGACCCCGTTTTCAGGTTTTGCTCAAGCACCGCCATAGCCTCCATGACCTTGGCACCGGGATAGCTTTGCGAGCCATTTTCATGGCAACTTGCGCAAGTCGATCCAAGTCGCTTCATGCCTTGGGCCAATTTGGCATACGCCGATAACGCCGCATCGGTGCGCTCATCAACGAAGGCAATTTTGACTTGATTGACCTGCTGGCTTAAGGCGACCATGTGGTCGTTCAGCGCCACGCCGTCTGCAAGTTTCAGGTTTGAAAAATCGGGCGCACGATACATCGACGCGGTGATGGCGCGAAAATCCGTGTGGCACGCCGTGCAACTTTTTTGCAGATCCGCCAGGGCCGGTTTCACATCAGCAAAGCGGAGATCGGCGACGCTGGTGGCCAAGGCCTGCAGGGCCTGTACGTTCACCCGGGCTTGCCATTCGGGCACCATCTTGGCAATTTTAAGGTAATCCTTATTGAATTTTGCCGCCCAAGTTTGCAGGTTTTTTGCATCCCTGGCTGCGGCATACATCTCAATCGCTTGCGCCTCACGACGCAGTTTGAACATGGTGTGCAGCCACACCTGACGCTTGTTTTGCGGCTTGTACCACTGGGCAATCGACGGCGGCGGTTTTTTAAGCACCACCACCCGATCCTGGTGGACATAAACAACCCCAAGGATCCCGGCAATGACCAGCCCTTGAATCGTAAAAAAAACAGACCAGCGCATCACATTCCCCTTTGCATTCTAACAATCGACATCAATTTACACCAGTTCCAACAAGGCCTTACGCAATTTGCGGTCACGTTTGAGGTGCCATTCGCGGCTCATGGCTTCTCCACGATTATCGTAACGTTCTGCATAGAGCAATGTCCACCTGCGCCCACGGGTGGATTTTGCGCCTTTGCCGCTATTGTGGGTCTTAAGCCGGGCGTCGATATCTGTGGTCCAGCCCACATACGTGCGCGGGCCGCCGGTACCGGTGCTGCCAAGGATGTAGACGAAGCTGCTCATGTATCTCAGACCTCCTATCTAGGCCTATAAATTACAACGTTGGACGCCCAAATAATATTGCACACACTGAGTTTTCCGCCCTAAATCTTCGTTACAAATCAGTATTAGCGTCGTTTATTACGCAGCACCAACCAGTTGGCATAGTCCATAGTTCCACCCTGTGATTTATAGAGGTTGTAAAGTCCCTGATCATCGGTTGGCAGCGGCTGGCTATATACGTCACTCGCATTTGTAAAATCAATTTTTGAGGCAGTTTCTTTTTGCATTTTCTTCAGCCTCTTTTTTTTGTGGTTCACTGTGTACCCAACAAAAAGAGTAATCAAAATAGCAATGATAAGTGTCGGCTTTACCTCTACCCCACCATGATGGGAGCAAGCACCAGAACTCCCTATTGAGGATGAGACCCATCCATCAACACACCTCAACGGACCGCTAAATATAGAAATAATAATTAATGATAAAACAAAAGTGGCCAGCATTATCCAAATTGTTTTTTTATAAAAAGGCGCATCAGTAAGGGGCAGCTGGTCATCATCCTTTAAATTATCCATCAACGCCTCCATCTATCAATTTTTACGGAGCATCACTGCTCTCAACAAAAACTATTCAACCGTTACCGATTTTGCCAAATTGCGCGGCTGGTCCACGTCGGTGCCTTTGATGCAGGCGG
>JAESUA010000102.1 GCA_016763255.1 Magnetovibrio sp.
CACGCCCGTACTTTGATTGCCACTGTTGCGGCAGAACAGCTTGAAGGTGCTATTTTCGGCTATGTTTCGACGTTTGATGACATCACCGAATTGCAGTCGGCGCAACGCAAAGCCGCATGGTCGGGGGTCGCACGGCGCATCGCCCATGAGATCAAAAACCCACTGACCCCAATCCAGTTGGCGGCGGAACGCTTGAAACGCAAATATCTTAAGCAAATCACCGACGATCCGGAGACCTTTGTCATCTGCACCGACACCATCATCCGTCAAGTTGAAGATATTGGCCGCATGGTCGATGAATTTTCATCCTTCTCACGCATGCCGCAAGCGGTTTTAAAACCAACAAATTTATCGGAAGTGTGCCGCCAAGCGCTGTTTTTGGAAAAAAACCGCGGCACCGGCATCGAGGTGCTGGATCAAATGCCAAACCTTGATGTGAAGGTTAGCTGTGATTCTCAGCAAGTATCACGCGCCCTCACCAATGTTTTGAAAAATGCCGCCGAGTCGGTTGTGGAACGCGTCGAAAACGAAGGTGAAAATGCAAAACCGGGGCAGGTTTGTTTCTCCATGACACAGCAAAAAACCATCCAGGGGCAGCGCACCACCATCATCGTGGAAGACAACGGAACCGGCCTTCCCGAGACCGATTTGACCCGTTTGACCGAACCCTATGTCACCACCCGGGCCAAAGGCACAGGATTGGGGCTCGCGATCGTTAAGAAAATCATGGAAGATCATGGGGGGGATCTGATCATTGAGAATAGGGATGAGGGCGGCGCCCGCGTCGTGCTCATATTCCCACCGCAAGATGCGGTCAACGAAACCAATAAAGCTGGCCACGGCTTCGCCCAGGCCAGTGATTTAGGCCAGTGATCTAGGCTAGTGAGTAGGAACGTCATGGGGCAAGACATCCTGATCGTCGATGACGAGGCAGATATTCGGGCGCTGGTCGCCGGCATCTTGGAAGACGAGGGCTTTCAGCCGCGTGAAGCCTCGTCCGATGTCCAAGCGTTGGACATGATCGAAACCCGAAGACCCAACCTGGTGCTGCTTGATATCTGGCTGCAGGGCTCGCAGATGGATGGGCTGCAAATTCTCACCGCCATCAAAAAACGCCATCCGACCTTACCGGTGATCATGATGAGCGGTCACGGCACCATTGAAACGGCGGTCAAGGCGCTCAAAGACGGCGCTTATGACTTTATTGAAAAGCCATTTAAAGCCGACCGCATGGTGCTGGTGGTGGAACGCGCCATCGAAGCCGCGCGTTTGAAGCGTGAAAACGAAGAACTGCGCCTGCGCACCGATTCTGATGACAACCTGATCGGCACCTCGGCGTGTATCTCCCAGGTGCGCCAGTCTGTCGATCGTGTTGCACCGGCTAATTCTCGGGTTTTGATCACCGGCCCCAGTGGCAGCGGCAAAGAAGTCGTGGCGCGCATGTTGCACAATCGATCGAGCCGCGCTTCGGGGCCATTTGTGGTGGTGTATTGCGCCACCATGGAACCCGAACGCATGGAAATTGAGCTGTTTGGCAATCAAACCCCGCTTCAAGACGGTGAGGGGGGACGTAAGGTCGGTTATTTCGAATCCGCCCACACCGGTACTTTGTTTCTCGATGAAATCACGGATATGCCGTTGGAGACCCAAGGTAAAATCGTGCGGGTGCTGCAAGAACAGATTTTTGAACGCGTCGGCGGCTCAACCAAAGTCGAGGTCGATGTGCGGGTGGTCGCCAGCGCTACCCGTGATATTCAAACGGAAATAGCCGCCGGAAAGTTTCGTGAAGACCTGTTTTACCGCCTGTCGGTGGTGCCCATTGAGGTGCCGCCGTTAAGCACACGCCGCGAAGACATTCCGATGTTGGCCGCACATTTCATTGGTCAGGCCTCACGCCGGTCGGGCCAACCCGGGCGCAAGCTGTCTGAAGATGCCATCGCCGCCTTGCAGGCCTATGAGTGGCCCGGTAATGTACGCGAACTGAAAAACATCATCGAACGCCTGTTGATTATGGCACCGGGTGGTCCCGATGAGGCGATCCGTGCCGAAAACCTGCCCAGCGAAGTGACCTCCGATGCGCTTGCGGGGGGGAGCCTCAACGGTGGCACGCAAGTCATGGGGCTGCCGCTCAAACAAGCCCGCGAAAGCTTCGAGCGCGACTACCTGCTGGGCCAAGTGACTCGCTTTGGTGGCAATATTTCACGCACGGCGGAATTTGTCGGTATGGAACGTTCCGCTTTGCACCGAAAACTGAAAACGCTGGGCTTAACCGGCGACGAGTTGACGAAGAAGACCGGATAACCGATCTTGTGAGCACTCTGATGAACTCTAATTTATTGCGGATAGGACCTTTTTCATGAAGGTGATCGTTTGTGGCGCAGGGCAGGTTGGTTTTCACATTGCCCAACATTTATCGCGCGAAAACAATGATGTAACGGTTATCGATCAATCCCCGGAACTGGTGCAGAGGATTTCCGATACCCTCGATGTGCAAGGGGTGATCGGTCATGCCTCGCGCCCGGATGTTTTGGAACGTGCCGGCACCAACGATGCCGACATGATCATCGCCGTGACCGCCGCAGATGAAGCCAACATGGTGGCCTGCCAGGTTGCGCACTCGTTGTTTGATGTGCCGACCAAAATCGCCCGCATCCGCGCCCAGTCTTATCTAGAGCCCATGTGGGCCAACCTATTTTCGCGCGAACACATGCCCATCGATGTGATTATTTCCCCGGAAATCGAAGTTGCACGCGCCATTCAACGTCGCCTAACGGTGCCCGGATCGTTTGAAATGATCCCCTTGGTCAACGGCAAGGTCAAGCTGTTGGGGGTGCGCTGCGGTGAGGCCTGTCCGTTGGTCAACACGCCGTTGCGCCAAATCACCCAACTGTTTCCCGATCTGTCCATCACCGTCATCGGCATCGTGCGCGACGGAACCTTTTTGTTCCCCAACGCCGACAGCCAGATGATACCGGGAGACAGCGTTTATTTTGTGGTGGGGGCCGACAAGCAAGAACGAGCCATGGCGGCATTTGGTCACGATGAGCAAGAAGCCCGGCGCTTGGTGATTTTCGGTGGCGGCAACATCGGTTTGTTCTTGGCCGAAGAATTGGAAGCCTCGGAAAGTAACCTCAATGTTAAATTGATCGAATGGAACGCCGAACGCGCCAGCCTGTGCGCCAGTCGCTTGAAAAAAACCATGGTCATTCAAGGCGACGTGTTGGATAGCCAGATCAT
Source organism: Magnetovibrio sp. (assembly GCA_016763255.1). Classification (GTDB taxonomy): domain Bacteria; phylum Pseudomonadota; class Alphaproteobacteria; order Rhodospirillales; family Magnetovibrionaceae; genus Magnetovibrio. The sequence goes on from JAESUA010000102.1 coordinate 3,238, forward strand.
GAGCGAAGCCAATATGGCGATGACCGAAACGGTGATCGCGGTGACCAACGATGATGAAAACAATATTTTGTCTTCTTTATTGGCCAAGCGTGAAGGCGCACGGCGTGCGATCACGCTGATCAACAAAGGCGAATACGAAAGCCTGATCGGCTCGCTCGGCATTGATGTGGTGGTGGATCCACGCAACATCACCGTTTCGACCATCATCCAGCACGTGCGTCGCGGACGTATTCATTCGGTGCACACTTTGGGCGAAGGCTTTGGCGAAGTGATTGAAGCCGAAGCCCTGGAAACCTCACCAATGGTTGGCAAACCCTTGAAAGATGCGGGTTTGCCCGACGGTATGGTGATCGGATCGGTGGTGCGCGGTGATGAGGTCATCAGTCCGCGCGGCAACACCGTGATCCAAGCCAAAGACCGGGTGGTGGTGTTTGCCGCCTCGGATATCATTTCCCAGGTGGAGAAAATGTTCTCCGTCCAACTCGAGTATTTTTAGATGTCCACAGCATATGTGAATGGCCGCTACCTTCCTAAAGCGTCGGCAGGGGTCCACATCGAAGATCGTGGTTTTCAGTTTGCCGATGCGGTGTATGAGGTCTTTGCCGTGCAAGACGGCCGCCTGGTTGATGAAGACGGCCACCTGCAACGTCTGGAACGGTCCTTGGACGAGTTGTCGATCCAGCCCCCCATGAGCCGCAAGGCCTTGACGCTGGTGATGCGCCAATTGCTGCGCGTCAATCACCTGCGTTATGGCAGCCTGTATCTGCAGGTCAGCCGGGGTGTTGCGCCGCGCGACTTTCCGGCGCCACAAAATTTAACGCCCACCCTGGTGATGACCGTCACCCGCCAAAAGGCTTTTGATGCGGTGGCGGCGCGCAAGGGGGTGAACGTGATCACCACCCATGATTTGCGCTGGAAACGCTGCGACATCAAAACGGTACAACTGCTGGCCGGGGTTCTGGCCAAGACCGAGGCTGTCGCCCGCGGGGCGGCGGAAGCGTGGTTGCTGGATGACAAGGGCTTCATCACCGAAGGCTCCGCATCCAATGCCTGGATCATCACCCAAAACGATGAATTGATCACCCGCCACACGGACCACGCCATTTTGGGCGGCATCACCCGTCAAACGGTGCTGAAATTGGCGGCTGAGAACGGTCTGAAATATGAAGAGCGCGCCTTCAGTCTGGCCGAAGCCTTAGCCGCCCGCGAAGCCTTCACCACATCCTCGATCATAATGGTGCGCCCGGTGGTGAAAATTGATGATACACAGCTGGGATCGGGTGAATGTGGCCCATTTTGCCGCACTATTATTGAGCTTTACGATTCGTATTTAAAAAACGGATTCTCCGCATGACCACGACCCCACAATCTCGGCCCAAAGCGATTCTCTTCGACTGGGACAACACCCTGATCGACAGTTGGGTGGTCATCCAAGATGCCTTAAACGCAACATTTGTTGAGTTTGGTGTCGAGCAATGGAGCCTGGATGAAACCAAAACGCGAGTCGCCAAGTCCATGCGCGATAGTTTTCCTGAACTGTTTGGCGATCAATGGGAAGAGGCCGGTAAAGCCTTTTATAAACATTTCGAATCCATCCATCTTGATCGCCTCACCCCATTGCCCGGTGCGGCCCGGGCCCTTGAAGAGTTGTTCGACCTGGGCATCTACCTTGGCGTGGTGAGCAACAAAACCGGCAAACTTCTGTGGGCTGAAGCGCAAAAACTGGGCTGGGACAAACATTTTGGCAAAATTATCGGGGCCACCGACGCCCCCAACGATAAGCCCGCAAAGGATCCCGTTTTGATGGCTTTGGCGCAAAGCGGCTTTGAACCCGGACCCGATGTTTGGTTTGATGGGGATGCCCGTATCGATATGGAATGCGCCGTAAATGCGGGCTGCATACCAATTTTGATTCGCCCCGATCCACCCTCAGATGGCGAGTTCGACGGGGTGCAACCACAGCTTTATTTTGATGGCGCGCAAAAGCTTTCCAATCTTGCCAAGAACCTGTAATATCACGACTTCCATCTGGGGGGGCCTTTGATGTGGGGGCGAAAAGAGGGGGTATCCTCCATTTTTTCACCACACACTTGGCCTAACATGGGAAATAAAGGGTACGGATCGGCATTCCAGCTGATGCGTACTGATAATGTTGTAATTAGGGAAGCAACCATGGCTTCGGAAAGATCTAAGAACGTACAAGACGTCTTTCTCAATCACATCCGTAAAGAGAAGACTCCCATCACCGTATTCCTGGTGAATGGCGTAAAACTTCAAGGCATAGCGACGTGGTTCGACAATTTCTCGGTGCTGTTGCGCCGCGATGGTCACACTCAGCTTGTTTATAAGCACGCCATCTCGACCATCATGCCTTCACAGCCTATTCAGCTGTTTGATCCCGAGGCAGCCGCAAACGCTGCCGAGGAATGATCCGCTTTGTCTGACCGCTCCGTAGGGGGGGAGGGAAACAACGCAGATCAAGGTGGGGATGACAAAGATTTCGCCCGTGATTATGCACGGGGTGAACGTTGTTTGGTGATCCATCCGCATTTGAAAAAGACCTCCCATTCAGGTGGGGGCGCTCCTTCGCGTGCGCCCGAAGCCCGCCTGGAAGAGATTGTCGGCTTGGCCCAGGCCATTGACCTGGATATTGTTGCACGTGAAATTGTCGGCCTAAGTGCTTTAAAACCCGGCAGTTATTTCGGCAAAGGCACGCTTGAACGTCTCGACGCCATCATCAAAGGACGCGACGTCGGCGTGGTGATTGTTGATGTGCAACTGAGCCCCATTCAGCAGCGTAATCTAGAGCGTGCCTGGGCATGCAAGGTGCTGGATCGCACCGGCATTATTTTGGAAATTTTCGGCGAGCGCGCCCGCACCAAAGAAGGTCGGCTGCAGGTCGAATTGGCACACATGTCATATCAGCGCTCACGCTTGGTGCGCTCTTGGACTCACTTGGAACGTCAACGCGGTGGCGCAGGTTTCATGGGCGGCCCCGGTGAAACCCAAATCGAAGTCGATCGTCGCTTGATCGATCAGCGTATCGCCAAGCTCAAACGCCAACTCAAAGAAGTCAAACGCACCCGCGAATTGCATCGCAAAGCACGCCGCAAGGTGCCATACCCCATTGTCGCCCTGGTGGGCTACACCAATGCGGGTAAATCGACCCTGTTCAATCGGCTCACCAATTCAGATGTCTTCGTCAAAGACCAGTTGTTCGCCACCCTAGATCCGACCATGCGCAGCCTCGAATTGCCATCGGGCAAAAACATTATCTTATCCGATACGGTTGGCTTTATTTCGGATCTTCCCCACGAACTGGTTGAAGCCTTCCATGCGACCTTGGAAGAGGTCCTTGAGGCCGAAGTCATCGTCCATGTGCGTGATGTTTCGCACCCCGATAGCGACGCTCAAAAGGGCGACGTCGATGCGGTGATGAAAGATCTGGGCCTGGCGGAAGATCGCCTAAGCGAACAGCTTATAGAAGTGCGCAATAAGTCCGATTTGCTTGGCCCGGATGAACACGAAATTCAAGCCAATACCGTCAAACGCGCCGATCACCCCATGGTGCTGACATCTGCGGTCAGTGGTGAAGGGGTCGACGCCTTCTTGGCGGCCATCGAAGAACGATTGAGCCACGCCACGCAAACCTTAGACGTCTGCGTTGATCCCGCCGATGGCAAAACCCTGTCATGGCTCTACGCCCATGGTGAGGTGATCAATCGCCGCGATGAAGACGATGGCATTCATGTCACCGTCCGCCTCGAACCGATCAATCTACAGCGTTTCGAGCAACTCAAACGCTAACGATCCCCGTTTCACATTCCTAAATCTAAAGTAGCCGGTTGTAGGTTTTGCAACCGGCCATTTTTTTTGTGTGCATACCACAAATCGCCTGGATCACTTGAGTTTTGTTGACGGTTCCTTAATGTCTACTAGTAGATAATGTTGGGATGCTCTTGATCTGTCGTTTCGCGGCAGAATCCAATAAAAGGCCCTAAACGGGTGATAAGGAAAAAACGATGGCCAGCGCACAGGCTCAACAAAAATGGCGGGATAAACATCGCTTCGTAAAATCCCAACTTAATGTCATGGCGCGTAAGATTACCCATGACGGATTGCGTGAAATTTCGGACGCATTTAATTTAACCGGCAAAGCGGAAGCCGTGGCATTTAGCACTTACGTTGTGCGTGCGATGAAGCAAAAGGGTGAAAGTGATGCGGCAACGTATCTGTATCTCAACGCGCTCAAAGCAGGCTTCAAACGCGATCGTGATGTGTTTTCACCGTAACAAAACTAGACCACAGGACTTTTACCCCCTTGTGCTGATCAAGACGAAGGCGAACTATGATCTCTATGGATAATTTGGTTGATGATGTTGAAGCGTTGATGCGCCACGTTGCGCAACTTGAAATCATGTCGCGTTTCCAGAAATTGGAGCGTCACGATATCCAGTCCAAGCAGCGTCCCGGTGATTTGGTCACCACCGCCGACCTGGAGGCTGAAAACCGCCTCACCGAAGGGCTGATGAAACTTCTTCCCTCAAGCACCGTCATCGGTGAGGAAGAAGCCTTTCGCAATCCTCAAATCCTCGAACGCCTCAATGGCGAACAACTGGTCTGGACGGTTGACCCACTAGATGGCACCAACAACTTTGCCAAAGGCAAGCCATGCTTCGCCATGATCTGCGCCCTGATCAAAAACGGGCAGACCCAAATGGGGTGGATTTTGGACCCCATTTCCGGTGTATGCGCCACCGCCAAGCTTGGGGAAGGGGTCTATGTGGCGGGCCAACGCGTCACGATCAAACAACCCGATGGTGTTCCAAGCATGACCGGCTCGCTTGGCGATGGGCTACGCAAACGCATAAATGCGCGCAAAGACAATGGTGAAGCCGAGATGCCGCACCAATTGGTACGCTACCATTGTTGTGGCCGTGAGTATGTTGATCTCTTGATCGGCAAAATCAATTTTGCGCTTTATGGTGGACGCCTGATGCCTTGGGATCACGCCGCCGGCACACTTATGGTCAACGAAGCGGGTGGTTACGGTCGTATTGTTGAGGATCAAAGCACCTATGATCCCGCCAAACATGGCAATGGCGAGCAATTGATGCTGGCCCCAAACAAAGCGTCCTTTGAGCGGCTGCAACAAATGCTGTTCACCACCATAGACATGCCTTAAAGTGCCCCTAAATTATCAATTGATTACTTTTGGGAGTATTGCAGATGAAAACCGCATTTATTGGTCTTGGCGTGATGGGTTACCATATGGCGGGGTACCTGCAAAAAGCCGGGCATGAGACCACGGTCTACAACCGCACCACGGCTAAAGCCGACAAATGGGTCACTGAATTCGGTGGAACATCCGCCGACACCCCCGCAAAAGCCTGTGACGGGGCGGCCATCGTTTTTGCCTGCGTCGGCAACGATCATGACCTGCGGGCCATCGTTTTGGGTGAAAATGGTGCCTTTGGTGGCATGAAGTCAGGTTCGATCTTCGTCGACAATACCACCGCTTCGGCAGAGGTGGCCCGCGAACTGTACGCGGCAGGCCAAGAACGCGGCATCAGCTTCATCGACGCGCCGGTTTCGGGTGGGGAAGCTGGGGCGCAAAACGGTGCCCTGACGGTGATGTGTGGCGGTGACGAAGACGCCTTCAATACCGCATATCCGGTCATCGATACCTTTGCCAAGGCCGTCACCTTGATGGGCGGCAGCGGCAGTGGTCAATTGACCAAGATGGTCAATCAGGTATGCATCGCGGGTCTGATGCAAGGGCTGTCCGAAGCGCTGAATTTTTCTGACCGGGCCGGTCTTGATTCCAAATTGGTTTTGGACGTTATCTCAAAGGGTGCGGCGCAGTCCTGGCAGATGGATAACCGCGGCACCACCATGGCCGACAACGAATTCGAATTTGGTTTTGCGGTGGACTGGATGCGCAAGGACCTGGGCATCGTGATGAACGAAGCCGACAGCAACGGCGCGCAAATGCCGCTCACCGCACTGGTGGATCAATTTTATAAAGAAGTCCAGGCCATGGGTGGCGGGCGCTGGGATACCTCAAGCCTGATCAAGCGCCTGCGTCAAAACGGCTAAGGCCAAACGCACAGTGATCGAGTAGATCTCGCACCGCTGAACCCTACGAAAAGAGAGGCTTTAAAGCCTCTCTTTTTTTATGTGCCCACGCTTAATACCAAGCTGCTCCCGGCCTCAAATGAGCTCACCACGCAATCGGAAATGTTCCGCGCCACGGATGCAGGCTTTCTCAAGGCTGTGAAGTCTGCCTCGTTACAAGGCAAGGTTGGAGGTGTAAATCAAGATCATCATTTTGCACTGCAGCATGATTTAACGGCAGTTTTGGGTATTTTATATCGCACCTGCGAAGCTGCTGCTAATGTTGTACGAATCAATCACTTATGAATGGGGCAGCTCATTCTGAGTGAGTTTTTATTGGTCAGGGAAGAAACCATCTTCCCACAACAACAGGTGCGCGTGACATGTCACTCCAAAACCTCCAAATCAGCCGTAAACTGATGCTTATCGTCGCAATGGCGGCCGTGGGCATGCTGATTATTTTTGCCATCAGCTTGTTTGAGCTGCGCGGTGAATTGATGAGCAGTCGTCAACAAAAGACGAAGAGCATCGTCGAAACGACGGTGTCCATCATCCAGCATTATGAGAGCCAGGCTGCCGGGGGGGATTTGAGCATCGCTGACGCCCAAGAGCGCGCTAAAAAAGCGATCTCTGATCTGCGTTATGACGGAGATAATTACGTCTGGATCAATGACATGGACGTGCGCATGGTGATGCACCCGTTGAAGCCGAATTTGAACGGCAAAGACCTTCGCGGCGTTAAGGACCCCAACGGTCTCAAGCTGTTTGTGGCCTTTGTTGATACCGTGCGCGCTGATAAGGCCGGTTTTGTGCCCTACATGTGGCCCAAGCCCGGCAGCGACGCCCCGCAGCCGAAAATTTCCTATGTTGCCGGTTTTGCCCCCTGGAATTGGGTGGTCGGTACCGGTGTTTATGTCGATGACGTTGACGCCGCATTTATGAAACAGGCGCTGTTTTTTGCCGGCCTGTTTGTGATCGTCATGGGCGTCGTGCTGGTTTTATCCATCGCCGTGGAAAGAGACATCTCCAAATCCCTCGACGTCTTATCACGTGCCATGGGGGCGTTGGCGAAAGGCGACAAAACCACCGACATTCCCGGACTGGAGCGTGGTGATGAAGTCGGCGGTATGGCCCAGGCCGTTGATGTGTTTAAGCAAGAAATGATCCGTGCGGACCAGCTTGATGCCCAGAACAAAGCCGATGAAGCCGCCCGCCAAGCCCGTGCCGATAAGATCGATGCCCTGACCCATAAATTCGACACCGATGCGGCAGCCATGATCCATACCGTATCATCGGCAGCGACTGAATTGCAGTCCTCGTCAAAATCCATGACCACCACCGCGGATCAAACTATGCAGTTGTCCACCGGGGTTGCCACGGCGTCAGAACAGGCCTCGGCCAATGTTCAGACGGTGGCCAGCGCCGCGGAAGAGCTGTCCAGCTCGATCTCGGAAATTTCACGCCAAGTGTCACAATCGACTCTGGTTGCCGGCAACGCGGTGGACGAGGTTTCAAGCGCCAATGATAAGGTCCAAAGCCTGGCCCTTGCCGCCAATAAAATCGGTGAAGTGGTGGCCTTGATCACCGATATTGCCGATCAAACCAACTTGCTGGCGCTTAACGCCACCATCGAAGCCGCGCGTGCGGGCGAAGCCGGTAAAGGCTTTGCCGTGGTGGCCTCGGAAGTGAAAAATTTGGCCAACCAAACGGCCAAAGCCACGGAAGAGATCTCCACACAAATTGGTGGCATTCAGAGCGCAACTCAGGATGCCGTGGGAGCCATCGGATCGATCGGTTCGATCATCACGCAAATCAATGAGATCACGTCGGCCATCGCGGCTGCGGTCGAAGAACAGGGCGCGGCCACCCAGGAAATTGCCCGCAATGTCGAGCAGGCCGCCATCGGCACCCAAGAGGTGTCCTCAAACATCGCCGAAGTGACCCAAGGGGCTAGCGAAACCGGTAACTCGGCTTCGGAAGTGCTCTCGGCATCGGGCGAGCTGTCACGCCAGTCTGAAATGCTGCGCGCCACAGTCGATACCTTCCTTGCCGATGTCCGCTCCGCTTAAGCCGACATCACAAAGGCACGAATGAAAAGGGGGGCTACGGCCCCCTTTTTTGCTGACTATTCGATGATAAAAACCGCCCGTGGCCGGGGGCTCATGATGCTTGCAACATCCCACACCAGCCACGTAAAGCGCTTGTCGCGGGGGTCTTTCTTTTCCGATGTGGCGTTGTGGCTTTTGATCGGCATATCGGTTTTGAGACGGAGTTGGCCTTGCATGTCGAGGCCCATCTGCCGAATGCGCTTGCGGTTATCTTTGGTGATCGACTTGCCTTCGAACACGATGTACCCCGATTTGGCCACGTACTTCAGCTGGAAAATCAATTCCGTACGGCGAATAAAGGTGACCATCTTGGCTTTGAGGAGGTCGCCACTGCGCTCCCAATTCACCTTGAAGTGGCCGTCACGGAGATATTCAAAACTCTTGGTGTTAGAATCGCGGCCAAAATCACGTTCGATCACCGCGATTTTAGTTTTCTCTTCCTCAGCTGAGATCGTGCCATCTTTAAGCCCTTGATAAAGCCCCACATCAGCCATGTATCCGTCGAAAATAATCGAATAATAGCCTGCCTTATCCAGCTCGATTTCGGCATCGAAACGCGCCGGGAGGTAGCATGATGCCAGCACCACGGCGGCCGCACTTAAGGAAATGACTTTAGCAATGATGTGTTTTGCGGGCAGGGCCTTGAAGTTCATATCAATTATAAATCCTAAAATGGCGAGTGTGCAAATGGTGCAGGCTTAATCAACGGTCTTCTTAGCCTCGGTCCACAATTGATCGAGTTCTTCAAGCGAGGTGTCTTCAACTTTGCGATTGTCGCCCCACAATGTGTGCTCAATATGGCCAAAACGGCCTTCGAAACGGCCGTTGGCATGACGCAGTGCAGTTTCCGGGTCGATATCGAGCTTGCGCGCCAGGTTGACACAGGTGAACAGCAAATCACCGACCTCATGCTCCATGCCCTTGGTATCCCCCGTTGCGACCTCAGCTTCCAACTCGGCCACCTCTTCGCGAAATTTATCGAATACCGGCAGGGTGCTCGGCCAATCAAAGCCAACCCTGGCGGCGCGTTTTTGCAATTTGGCCGCACGCATCAAGGCTGGCAGGCCACGGCTGACCCCATCAAGTGCGCCATGGGGGGCGCCGCTATTGGATTTAGCGGCATTATTTTTGCGCTCCTCAGCCTTTAAGGACTCCCAATTGGCGGTCTGGGCATCGGCATTTTCGATACCGGTTTGATCGCCGAAGACATGGGGGTGGCGACGCACCATCTTCTCGGTGATGGCGGCGACGATGTCGTGAAAGTCAAAGTCACCCGCTTCATTGGCCATCTGGGCATAAAACACCACCTGAAACAGCAAATCACCCAGCTCATCTTTAAGGTGGGCCATATCGCCTTGGTCGATGGCATCGGCGACTTCGTAAGCTTCTTCGATGGTGTGCGGGGCGATGGAAGAAAAACTCTGCTCCAAATCCCACGGGCAGCCGCCATCGGGGTTACGCAGGCGTGCCATCAGGTGCAACAAACCGTCGAGATCATTGGAAGGGATTGGAGATTTTGTCATGCGCCGGATTATGACGTCAGTTGCCGCAAATCAAAACACTTACCGTACGCATTATGTTGAGAAACTTAAAATCTTGTGGGCTACGGCTGAATAGCCAAATTTCACGCACAAGGGGCGACATCAAACTTTCGGCACTTGCGAGATTTTTCCTGCTGTAGAGCCTGCACCGAGTCCTATATATCAAGAGGCAATGGAGAGCCTTTTATGCATTGGCCGCATCAAGACAATGGCTGCGTGGATTGGGAATCTGTGTTTGATGATGAAGACACGGGCCTCACTGTGTATGCCGAACGCGCAAAAACCACGCAAGCCCTGGCACGCTGCGCCCATATGATTGTGCAAAGCCTGTTCATCCGTGACGACGACCCGCCCCATCGTGATGCCTATAATAACGCCATCCGTGAACTGGTCGCATCTGAAGACGCGCACACCCGCGATAAACTTCTTCTCATGATCCAGGATATCAAGCTCGACCGTATTAAACGCTCAGGCCATGTTCTGAGCCAAGGTGATGGTGATGGTGAGCGTCGTCATGAGCAAAACGATCCAACAAAATCACTTAAAGTACTTCGCAAAAATTAAACGATATCTCACTGAAAGCGCTATGGTTTTGCGTCGATGGTGCGCCGATAGTCTTCGGCACACGCGGTGTAGTGCTGATGTTCGTCTTTGTGGTTTGCCTGTCCCCGCGTTAGGTCGGCAAAGGCCTGAATAATGGGCAATTGCTGGGCGGCGAAGGCGAAGACGTCCACGTTGCCCAGGCGTGCCAGGAGAGTCGAAAAGTTGACGATCACATGGCCGCCTTGGGGGCGTAGGGCCATCTTATGCAAATCCATGCGCAAGCTGGGCAGGCTGTCGAGCATCAGTTGCGCATAGGGCCGTAAAATTTCGGCATCGGCCACAAGCTGCTTGCGTTCGGCTTCGAATTCACTCCGCGCGATGATCTGTTTATCACGATAAAGCAGGGTGGATTCGCTCGAGATGTCACAGTCCCAACCGGGCGAGGGGATCAGCAAATCGGTTTGGTCGTTTTCCGCACGTGAACCCGACAACGGCATGGTCTTGCAGCGCTGCGGCTTGGTTTCGTGCACCACACATTTGCCGTCTTCAGCCAAGGCTGGGCAGGGCATGTGCGACGCCACATATGAAATCGCCGTGATGCGCACCGCCGCCTTTTTACGATTTTTCAGCTTGATCGTGATGCCCAGCTTGGCGGTGAGATCAAAGGACTTGCCGCCGGGGCGCATCGGAGTCCACAGCAAAAAAAGTGGGAAACGCCCAGCGTGGGCCAGCGCATCGTCAAGCGACAGCGGCAGCCAGCCCTGGCAGCACTTTCCACACGCCGTGCACTCAAAATGGCGCTCCATGACCAAGGCCTCTCAGTTCAGATTGGGATCAGTTGGCGCCGCAGCACTTCTTGAACTTTTTACCCGAGCCACAAGGGCAGGGATCGTTGCGCCCGACCTTGTCGATGCGCCGTGGTTCAATCTGCGGATTGATTTTGCCATCCACATAGACCCAGTCACCGTTTTCACGGCGAAAATCGGAGCGTTCGCGGTGGGCATGCATTTCGCCGTTTTCTTCAAATCGGGCGGTAAAGGTCACCGTGCCGATCTCATCATCGGGCCCGCCATCAATCGTTTCGGTGATCTCCAAACCAACCCATTTGGTTTTTTTGGATTGGGCTTTGGCGGCCGACACATTGTAAGACGCCTGGGCTTCCGGGGCATGGGTGTTGGCGACATGCTCGAAGTTGCCTTTGACGTGCGCGGTGTAGCGCGAGCGCATCAAAGCTTCAGCCGTATCGGACTTGACCGATCCATCAAGGATCGGGCCACAGCAGGTGTCAAAATCTTTGCCGGAATTACAGGGGCAGGTGGTCATGGTTGGGAACTCTTTCGATCTCATAAAACGGTCAAATCAATGCGTGGCTAATCTAGTCGTATGAACGGCGAAGAACAATGGTGTTGGAAAACATCACCAGGTTCGATAAGCGCCGCATGTGCACTTGCGTGTGATGGAGTATGGAATTACTATTTCAACCATGGAGATTTTGATGGAATTTATCTTTGAAATTGTCTTATGGCTTTTTTGGCCAAAAGGCAAAGATGCGTTTGGTAAAACCGCAATCCTTTCATTTTGGGTATTGCTGTTCGTCGCGACAGCTTTGGCCTTCACCAATCAATACATTCCAGCCATCGGATTTGTAGTCGCCGCAATTTTTGCTTTCTTTCTTGCTTCACGACATTCGAAAAGTGAACAGAGTTAATTTTCTATCGAAAGGTAGCGATAAGGAACACCACACTTATCGCATAATGTATAGTCTGGTTAGATTGCGTTGTGATTTGTTCACCCAACGTTCGTGCGCGTGCATCCGGCGCGGCAAGTAACGTCAGAAGTAAAAGCGCAATCACCGCAGGGCCTTTACTGGACTTATGCATCGCCTTTAGGGCGGTTTCCCATATCCCAGCAACGACGTCTTGTTTGCGTTTCTTGGCTTCCCAATAAGAGAGCCAAGTTAAAGCTTCTGTGTGATCCATGCCGATCATGTCGGCTAGAAGCAGTATTCTATCTGAGGATGGGAGGACACCATCGCGGCGCATCTTGGATACAATTTGACCACTGTAGCCTAATGCATTGTTGAGCTTGCGA
>JAESUA010000103.1 GCA_016763255.1 Magnetovibrio sp.
AGCCCAGCAGGCTATCGATTTCGTCCTGATTAAGGACACGCGTGGATTCACGAGGAGGACTGCTACTGCTGCCGCCGCCGCCGCCATCACCGCCATCACCGGAATCCAGCATCGCGGCCCATTCGGCGGCAAGATCATCGCCGTCATCGCCACCACCAGCAGCAGCGTCACCGCCGCCGGCATCATCATCCCCACCACCCATAGAAGCTTCCCAGGCGGCTGCCATGGCTTCTTGGTCGACGTCATCTCCGGGCGCTGTCATCGTATCGGCCTAGCTCTCCACCCGCCCTACTGGACGAGCATTTCCTTAAACAACACGTCGTTCACCTTGGCGGGGGCCACGGCAACATTTACGCGTTTCAGTAATTCTTCGCGCAGCCGGTACATTCCGGCCGAGCCTTTCAAATCTTCAATTCGCAGCTCGCGCAGATAAATCTGAAAATTATCGACAATGCGCGGCATCATTTCTTCAACCCTGGTGATGTCATCACCATCTTCCAGTTCCAGGCTAACGCGGATCTTCAAATAGACCGTCTTACGACCGCCGGTATTAAGATTAACCAGCATTTCCTGCAAGTCGTAAAACACGGCGTCACCGGAAATAATATCCGTGCCCTCGACCTCTTCCATTATGGCGGCATCTTCACCGCCCGACAGCATATCGATCACCGGCTGCAACAACCCAGTGAAGTAAGCCGCAGCCGCACCGCCCAAGATCAACACCAAAATGGCCGCAATAACGATCAGGAGGCGTTTCTTACCCCCCCCACCGTCTTCGCCTTCGCCTTCGCCTTCGAAATCAGAATCACCGGCATCATCCAGATCTTCTTCTACTTCATCGTTGGCCATGCCGTCTCCGTCCACTTATACACTAATGGGCGGGCTGCCCATACCACCAGACCACTGCCCAGCAGCAAGATACCTCAACTCATAACATTAAGCTGCTGATGGTTAACAAGGGGTTGATTTTATCAATAAAACCAACGGATACACACCAGACGACCCCAGCATGAATGACCTCAAATCATCATTTTTACTTGCGAATCCGGTACGTTAACCGCGCACCCATCCCCCTTCAAAATACCATCAAAGCCACCCCGTCGGCAATCACCTCTCCAAAACGGCAAGTTCTGCCGGGCAGGGGATGCCATAAGCCCCTTCCCTTCCCCCCAAATACACCCAGAACATCATCCATAACTTACTGAAATTAAAGGCTTTAAACAATTGGCATGGTCTCTGCATTTAGAACGACCAGATGCTTTCGTGCAACGACACGCTAAAGACAAAGCATTTACGGGAACGATCTAAAGCAAAGGCGAAGTCAGATGGAAACAACCTCATATATAGCGCTATCACGCCAAGGTGCCTTAAGCCGTGAACTGAGCGCCATCGCCAACAATCTCGCGAATATGAACACCACCAGCTACAAGGGCGAGCGTTTGATGTTTGTCGATCACCTGACAAAATCTAAGTCGGGAGATTTCATTGCCGATCAAAAGTTATCTTTTGTTCGAGACGTTGCCAGTTACCGCAACATTTCCGAAGGCCCGGTCGAGCAAACTGGAAATCCTCTGGATATCGCCATCCACGGCGACGGTTATTTTGTGGTTCAAAAGCCTGACGAAACGCTTCAGTACACCCGCAACGGTAACTTCCGCATGGACAACACCGGCCAGCTGGTGACCCAGGCTGGACTTCCGGTGCTAACCGATGCTGGCACACCGATCTTTTTTGCCCCGGAAGACGCCAGCATCAACATTACCAGCACCGGTGTGATTTCCAGCGAGAACGGTGAAATCGGCAAGCTTCGCGTCGTACGCTTCGACAACCCAATGGATCTGCAGCGCGCCGCCAACTCCATGTACACCACTGAACAAGAGCCTCTGGACGTAACGGAACCCAATCTGGTGCAAAGCGCTTTGGAACGTTCAAACGTCCAAGGTGTTTTGGAAATGACCCGCATGATTGAGGTCAGCCGCCAATACAAAAGCGCCTCAAAACTGATTGAAAAAGAAGACGAGCGCATCCGCAAAGCCATCCAGGAACTGGCCAAATTCGGCCAATAATATCTACGCCGTAGAGTACGCACCTGAAAACAGGGCCTCCGGCATCAAAGACTAAACGCCAAAGAGCGAAAAGGACGGGAACCATGAGAGCACTTAGCATTGCCGCCACGGGCATGTTGGCCCAGCAGCGCAACGTCGAGGTCGTTTCGAACAACCTCGCCAACATGAACACCACCGGTTACATGCGTCGGCGCACCGAGTTTCAGGACCTTTTGTATCAAAACATTCGCCGCGTCGGCTCCACCTCTTCGGATGCGGGTGACATCGTTCCGACCGGCGTGCAGTTGGGCCTAGGCGTCAAACTGGCGGCGGTGTATCGCATCCACGAGCAGGGCAACCTCAACCCCACCGACAACGCCTTCGATCTGGCGGTCCAGGGCCGCGGTTTTTTCCAGATACAGATGCCCAATGGCGACACCGGTTACACCCGTGACGGCACCTTTCAGCTTAACGGCGACGGTACCATCGTGACCCACGATGGTTTTCCGGTGCTGCCCAACATCACGGTGCCCAGCAACGCCGTTGATGTGGTCATCAACACATCCGGTGAAGTGCTGGCGAAATTGGATGGTCAGACGGCCTTTTCCAATGTTGGCCAAATCCAAACTGCGATTTTCCCCAACGATGCGGGCCTCGAATCCATCGGTTCCAACCTTTATTTGGAAACACCGGCATCGGGCAACGCCACCACGGCCGCACCGGGCTCCACCGGCTACGGCACCATTTTGCAGGGCTTCTTAGAAACCTCCAATGTCAACGCGGTGGAAGAAATTTCAAACCTCATCTCCGCTCAGCGGGCTTATGAAATGAACTCCAAGGTCATCCAGACCGCGGACGACATGATGGGCACCCTGACGTCACTGAGGTAAGGAGGATATTATGAGACTTCTCACACTCCTCATGAGCTTGACGCTCCTGCTCAGCGCTCCAACATGGGCGGCCGGGGACAAGAGCCAGAACGGGGCCACTGTCGATGTCATCGATTTCATCACCCTCAACGATCGCGTCGTCATCGAAGACGGGGTGATCCGCCTGGGCGATGTCTTTCGAGGCAGCAGCAAGTATGCCAACCGCGTCATTGCCTATGCACCGCGTCCCGGTGGACGTTCGGTATTTGATGCACGCTGGTTAAAACGCGTGGCTCGCGCCTTTAAACTCAACTGGCGCCCGGCATCCTCGGCAGAACGCATCATCGTCGAGCGCGCTAGCCAGTTGGTGCGCAAAGATGAAATTGAAGCCTTGCTCCATGAACGCCTGGTGGCCGAAGGCGGTGACCTGAGTTCACGCGCCAAGCTTTCCAACCGTTCGTTCGTATTGCACTTGCCCGTTGGCGAAGATTATTTGCTGGATATCGAGCAAATGAGTTTTGATCAATCCACAGGCCGCTTCAGCGCCATCTTGGCCTGGGGCACCGGCAAAGATGAACGTCGCCGTGTCACCGGTCGTCTGGAACGTCTCATCGAGGTTCCCGTCTTGTCCCAACGTAAAATGGGCGGCGATATCATCCAGAAATCCGATCTGAAGTGGATCGAAGTTACCGAAAAACGATTGGCACGCAACGCCATCATCGATGCCAGCCGTTTGATCGGCATGGCCGCAAAACGCTCCATCGGCGCGGGTAAGGCGATCTCAGCCAGTGACATCCGTCGTCCAAAAGTCGTTTCCAAAGGGCAAATCGTCACCATGGTTTTAGTCACCCCGATCATGCGTTTAACGACCAAAGGCAAAGCACTTCAAGCCGGCGGCACCGGCGACACCATCCGTATTTCCAATACCCAAACCAGCACCGTGGTTGAAGGTGTCATCACCGGACCAGGCCAGGTCCGCGTTGACACTGCTATCAACCTCGCGATGCGTTGATGAAAAGGAGCGGTCCCATGAAAATGTCTGTCTCCATGCTCAAGACCCTCACCATGACGGTGGCCCTCAGTGCAACACTCAGCGCCTGCAACACCGTCTCGCGCCTGTCTGAAATTGGTGACGGGCCTAAACTGACGCAAATCACCAACCCAAAGGCGATGCCCGACTATCGCCCGGTCAGTCTGCCCATGCCCACACCAAAAATTGCCCAAGTCAATCCTAACTCCCTATGGACTCCCGGCGCACGGGCCTTTTTCAAGGACCACCGCGCCAAAGAAATTGGCGATATCTTAACGGTGAACCTAAACCTCGCCGACAGTGCTGCGCTTCAAAACAAGACCAAGCGGACCCGCACCGACAGTGAAAGCGCCAACATCACCAACCTTTTGGGTTTTGAAACCAAACTGGCCAAAAATAATTTGCCGGCAGGTTTCAGCCCGACGGCGGCAGCCAACTTCGGCAACGATCACGCAACATCCGGCGATGGCAGTATTGACCGCAAAGAAACCATCAACCTGACCTTTGCCGCAGTGGTGACACAGATCCTACCCAATGGTTCGTTGGTGATCTTAGGCCGTCAAGAATTGATGGTGAATTCCGAAATGCGTGAGTTGCAGGTGACCGGTGTCGTGCGTCCTGGCGACATTGAATCTGACAACACCATTGCTCACACCCGCATTGCCGAGATGCGCGTCGCCTATGGCGGACGCGGCACACTCAGCAATCTCCAGCAACCGCGCTGGGGAACTCAGCTCTGGGATATCTTGTTCCCTTTTTGAGTCTTTTGATCGTATCCGTTTGGAAGCGGCGGGTCCCGTCTCGCCTCTTCCGCAAACTCAAAGGCCGGAGCATTCTTTG
>JAESUA010000104.1 GCA_016763255.1 Magnetovibrio sp.
ACCGGTTATGGCCCGTCGGGGCTGCCGCACATCGGAACATTCGGCGAAGTGGCGCGTACCTCAATGGTGCGCCATGCATTTGAGCTTTTGACCGGCATGCCGACCCGTTTGTATGCCTATTCCGACGATATGGATGGCCTGCGCAAGGTGCCCGCCAATGTGCCCAATCCGGAAGTTTTGCAGCCGCACCTGGGCAAACCGCTGAGCGAAATTCCCGATCCGTTCGGTACCCATGAAAGCTTTGCCCATCACAACAACGCCCGCCTGCAGGCGTTTTTGGACGACTTTGGTTTTGACTATGAATTTAAGTCCGCCACCGAAGAATACAAAGCCGGTCACCTGGACGAAACGCTGCTGAAAATTTTGCGCAACCACGATAAGGTTTTGAAAATCATCCTGCCGACTTTGGGTGAAGAACGCCGCGCCACCTATTCACCGTTCTTGCCGGTGTGTCCTGAAACCCGCCAAGTGTTGCAGGTGCCGGTGGTCGAAACCAATCCGGATGAGGGCACCATCGTTTATAAGCGCGACGACGGCAAGCTGATCGAAACCAGCATCACCGGCGGTCAGTGCAAGCTGCAATGGAAGGCCGATTGGGCCGGACGTTGGACGGCACTGGATGTCGATTATGAAATGTCGGGCAAAGATTTGATCGACAGTGTCAAGCTGGGCAGTCGCATCTGTCGGGCTATTGGTGGCACACCGCCACTGAACCTGACCTATGAATTGTTCCTCGATGACCAAGGGCAAAAAATTTCCAAGTCCAAAGGCAACGGCCTTTCGATGGAAGACTGGCTGCGTTATGCGACGCCGGAAAGTCTTAGTCTGTTCATGTATCAAAAACCCAAGACCGCAAAGCGTCTGTTTTTTGATGTGATCCCGAAAAACGTCGAAGAATATTTGACCTTCCTCAACAAATTCGGCGACCAAGAAGAAAAAGACCAACTCAACAATCCGGTCTGGCATATCCATGGCGGCAAGCCGCCAGCCCCCGAAGCGGCGGGTTTGAGCTTTAATATTTTGCTCAACCTTGCCAGCGTTTGTGGCACCGAAGACAAGGCGGTGCTGTGGAGCTTCATCACCCGCTACGCGCCCGAAGCCACCCCAGAAAATTCACCAATTTTGGCCAGCTTGGTGGGCTATGCCATCAACTATTACGCCGATTTTGTGAAGCCCAATAAAAAGTTCCGTGCCCCAAGCGATGCCGAGCGCGCCGCCCTGGAAGAGCTGAAATCCAAGCTCGCCGCAATGGAGGCAGGCACCTCCGGCAAAGACATCCAAACCGAAGTCTACGAAGTCGGCAAAGCGCATGGCTTTGAAAACCTGCGCGACTGGTTCAAAGCCTGTTACGAAGTCTTGTTGGGCCAGGAACAAGGCCCACGCATGGGCAGCTTCATCGCACTTTACGGCATTACAGAAACCGTGACGCTGATCGAACGCGCGCTGGCGGGCGAAGATCTTTCGGCTTAGTTCAGCCTCTGCCAGAGTTTTTTTGTGGTTAGCATCGCTCGGTATTCCAGCAACATTTGGCTTGCAATTATAGGTAACCCCTGTTTTGCTGAAGGTCATAGATGATTGGAGGCCGCTTATGTCGATAGAAATCTGGACCGCTTTTGTCATTGCCAGCGCTGTTTTGTTGGCAGTGCCGGGACCAACCGTGATGCTGGTTGTCAGCTATGCGCTGGGACGTGGTAAGTCGACAGGTTGGGTGACTGTTCCTGCCGTGATGTTAGGGGGATTTGTTGCGATGACAGCATCCTTGCTGGGTGCTGGTGCGGTGCTATCTACTTCGGCCACGCTGTTCACCGCTTTGAAGCTTGTGGGTGCTGGATATCTCATTTGGTTGGGTTGTAAATTATGGCGTGCGGAGCCAAAACTTGAAATCCTTCAAAGTGTTACGAATGATAAGTCTGGTCGTTCCATGTTTTGGAATGCATTCGTTGTTACTGTGTTAAATCCAAAAGGTATTGTCTTTTTCGTGGCCTTTATGCCGCAGTTTATCGATCTGAATAGTCCCGCCATGCCGCAGTTTATCATTCTTGAAGCGACCTTTCTTTGCTTGGTGGGTGTCAATATAGCGACCTGGGCTGTGCTGGCCGGAGGGCTGCGGTCACGGTTTGAAAAACCGGAAACGTTGAAGCTGGTAAATCGTATTGGGGCAAGTTTTCTGATCGGTGCAGGGCTGCTTACCGCTGCTTTTCGTCGCGCAGATTGATATAACGAACGTTTCGACCTTATTGCGCGGCCCAGATGATGCGGGCGATCCATTCCACATCGACGAGCATGATTTCACGGTCTTGGTGGGCGGCGTTAAACGAACTGAGTTCGATGCGCTGAGCTGATTTGCGCTTCAACACCTTAGCCATCACTTCGCCGTCCTTGGTTTTCACCACCACCCGGTCGCCGCGCCGCACGTCGCCTTCGGGCGATACCACCACGGTATCACCGTCGCGGTACACAGGTTCCATGCTGTCGCCGGAAATTTCCAGGGCGAAGGCATGGGAATCGGTGGTGCCGGGGAACGAAATTTCATCCCAACTGCCACCGGTAGGATAACCCGCGTCATCAAAATAACCTTGCGATCCGGCTTGTGCAAAGCCGATCAACGGCACGTTACGCGGTGCCGATTTGTCACCATTTTCGATGTAGGCGACAAATTCTTGCAAATCAGCACCGGTGGCCCGGAGGATTTTTGAGATGCTTTCGGTCGATGGCCAGCGCAGTTTGCCTTCGCGGGTGACGCGTTTGGATTTGTTGAACGTGGTGGGATCTAAGCCCGCCTTGCGCGCAAGACCGGATGCCGACAGGCCGTAGGCCATCGCCAATTTGTCCACCGCTTTCCAAACGTCACCGTGTTTAAGCATGGGAACATTGTCTCAGGTCTGCAAAAAAATGTCACTAGGAACAAATAGCCACACATTCCTTTACTTAGGAATATATATAGCATAATACACTCATTAGGATAAAACACCACAATGGGAGACTAGCAAATGGCGAAAGCGCGTTACATCCGGAAACCCATGCCCGTCAAGCATGTGATTCCGTTCTTGAGTGCCCAGGAAGCCTGGTTTTGGTACGTCAGATCCGAGCGTGCGCGTCGTGAAGGTGCGCGCCTCACCGAGGCGGCCTCGGCGTTTACCCGGCCCTGCGAGCCGGATGACATATATCGCATTATTATGGGGCTCTATCGCCGCCGCACAATTGGCGATCAGCACCTGGAAGTCCTTGCTGAATTTGGTTGGCGTGAATGTCCGCCGGATGCCCGCGTGCGCGGGGAAGAACACCCGTTCCGCTTGTGGGATGATGCACTGGATCGTCTGACGACGCCGTTGAAAGCCAAGGGGATTGTCCGTCATGATGAGTTCTGTGGCCAAGTTGGATAACCTTGCCCAGCCAGTGTCTTGTGATGGGGCAGAGGTATTTGGCGAGCTGTCTGCGCCTGCCCCGCGACGGGCGCTGGTGGTGTTTAGTGGGGACGTTGATCTGAAATGGTTGCGCGTATTGCGTCCTGGATATCGCCACTGCTTTGTTGTGGTGCACAGTGGAGATGCATGGGTGCTTTACAATCCATTATCCAATGGCACCGAACTTAATGTGTGGCCTGTCCAGCCGGAACAGTGCATTCGTGATTGGCTGCTATGCCAAGGTTACAAGGTGGTTGAGGTGAGTGTGCGTCCCTTTGTCCCCAAAGCCTTAGGCTGGGCACCCTTTAGCTGCGTTGAGGCCGTTAAAAGGGTGTTGGGCCTGCGGGCTGCGTGGGTGTTTACGCCGTGGCAATTGCATCAATATTTAGAAAAACAATTATTCGGAATAAAATCCTTGACTGTGCGGGATGTCTAGGATATAAATCCTCTTAACGACAGGCACCAGTGTGTCCAAAGCAAACCCGGGGGTTAAGCCTCCGGGTTTTTTGTTTGTCTACGCCACGAACCCAATGAAAAGGAGAAACACATCATGGGCGGATTGATCAGTTCACCATCAGCGCCACCGGCACCTGCGGCAGCGCCCTACGTCGCCCCCGATACATTTGCCGAGGACGAAACCAAGGCACGCCTGGACGCAATGGACAGGCGTCGGCGGGGGCGAAGCGGCACCATTAAAACCTCTGCGCGAGGATTGGTGAACCTGAATGCCAACGCGGTGCGCAAGAAATCATTGTTGGGAGAATAACGATGAACGATCTCAGCCCCCAGGCGATCATTCAAAGCTACCAGCGTGCCAAAGACCGTCGCCGCACGTGGGAAGCCCACTGGCGAGACTGTTATGATTTTGCCTTGCCGTTGCGCAGCCAAATGGCCCAAGACGGGGCCAAGACCGGTGATAAATTGTTTGATGGCACCGCACCGGATGCGGTGGACCAATTGGCGGCAAGCATGCTGTCCAATCTAACGCCGCCGTGGGCCCGGTGGGTCGGCTTGATGCCCGGCACCGATCTGAACGATGAGGAACGTGAAACCCTGGCACCGAAACTTGAAAAGGTTTCAACCATTCTTCAATCACATTTTGACCGCTCCAATTTTGCCACTGAAATTCATCAATGTTTTTTGGATTTGGTCACCGTCGGTACGGCATGTCTGATGCTGGAAGAAAGCCCTTTGGGTGAAAGTTCAGCGTTTCGGTTTTGTGCCGTACCGATGTTTGATGTGGTGTTTGAGGGGGATGCGGGCGGACGCCTGGAAGGCACCATGCGCCGCATGGAACTCAGTCGTCGTGAAATTAAGCTTCGCTATCCCGATGCCCCCGATTTGGGCGAAGACCGCGACGATCCGTTCGGTGGTGATGAAGCGCGCATCGGTGTCATCGAAGCGGTGCTGCCGGACGAGCACGGTTATCGCTATATGGCGGTGGCCGAAACCGCACCGGGCTTGATCAGCGAAGCGGAAGTTTTATCACAAGGGCGCTTTGAAAAATCACCGTTCATAAATTTTCGCTGGCTCAAAGCGCCAGGAGAAATTTATGGCCGGTCGCCAGTGATGAAGGCGCTGCCCGACATTAAGACCGCTAATAAGGTGGTTGAGTTGGTTTTGAAAAATGCCTCGATTGCCGTAACTGGTATTTGGCAGGCCGACGATGACGGGGTGCTTAACCCGGCCAACATCAAGTTGGTTCCCGGCGCGATTATCCCCAAGGCGGTGGGCTCTCAAGGCCTGACGCCGCTGGCCTCCCCCGGACGGTTCGATATTTCGGGGTTGGTGTTGGAAAGCCTGCGTTCGCGTATCCGGTCTTCGATGTTGGTCGATAAACTGGGCCAAGTGGCGGGACCGAAAATGAGTGCCACCGAGGTGCTTGAACGCTCCACCGAAATGGCGCGCATCTTGGGCGCGACCTATGGGCGGCTGCAATCTGAATTGCTTACCCCGTTGATTGATCGCGGCCTTTCGATCTTGCGCCGCCGTGGTGAAGTTCCACAGCTTAGCCTTGATGGACGCACCGTCGATATCGATTACAGATCACCATTGGCGCGGCGTCAGGCGCAAGAAGACACCAGCGGTGCGCTCAATTGGTTCCAGGCCATTCAGGTCCTAGGCCCCGATGCGCAAAGCATAATCGATCCGCGCCGGGCTGCACGTTGGCTGGCAAAATCATATGGCGTGCCCGAAGAGTTGCTGCGCAGCGAACACGAAGTGGCTGCTCAAGATCAAGGAAACATTCCGGTAAAAGGCGGCGATGCGGCCATGGACATTGGCGCGTTGGCCAGCGTGATCAGCGGCCAGTCACCGTCGGAACGTGCCGCAATTTCCCCGTCTCAGGCGGTGACGCCACCGGCGTTTAACCGCGGCAGCTTGACGCCGTCATATTTGCCCAAAGACCCAGGTGCACCGCTCAATCCTTTTAAGGGGGTGAAAAAATGAGCGACCCCCAAGCCAAAGCGACGAAAGGCTGGTCGTGGTTCGAACGTGATGAAGCTGAACCGAATGGCCCAGACGGTGTGTCCGACGATTTGCCCGCGCCCGAACG
>JAESUA010000105.1 GCA_016763255.1 Magnetovibrio sp.
ATAATCATCCATACCGGTGGCCAGGATGCCTTCACGATCACCGACCATGGCATGGGCGGTCATGGCGATGATGGGCAAGTTACCTTTTCCATCCGGCAGTTCACGAATGCGTGCGGTGGCTTGGATACCATCCATTTCGGGCATGGAAATATCCATCAACACCGCATCATAGGGGCGCTGTTGAACCGCCTCCACCGCTTCTATTCCATTGGCGGCGGTATCGACATGATGTCCGGCCTTAACCAGCATCGATTGTGCGACCATCCGATTGGTGGGGTTGTCTTCGGCCAATAGAATCCGCAACTTGCGATCTGGTTCCAGGCCTGTTTCTTCCCCATGCCGACCCAATTCAGTATCCGGTTTGTCGGCCGGTATCAACGGCACGACAAAATGAAAGGTCGAACCTTTTCCGGGTGCACTTTCAAAGAAAACCACACCGTTCATGATATCCACTAATTTTTTTGAAATTGCCAGCCCTAAGCCGGTACCACCGTATTTGCGCGTATAGGACGGGTCCAAGGTGGTGAATTCGGCAAACAAGTCGGCATGTTTTTCAGCCGGGATGCCGATGCCGGTATCACATACGCTAAATTGCAAAGCGTGTTCTGGGTAATCTCCGCTTACGGTTTTAACCAAAATATCAACGCTGCCGTGATCGGTAAATTTCACCGCATTGCTGGCTAAGTTCAAAATCACCTGACGCAAGCGGCCGGGATCACCTTCGACAAAATTGGGCACATCATCATCGACCTTCAGGGTCAGGTCGATGCCCTGATCCATGGCCCGTGTGGCCAACATGTCCACCACGCTTTGCATCAATGGGCTCAGCGCAAAAGCACTTGCTTCAAATTCGAGCTTGCCCGCCTCCATTTTAGAAAAATCAAGAATATCACTGATGATGTCGAGCAACCCTTCGCCGGATCTGCGCGCCGTATCCACATAGGCCTGCTGAATTTGATCCAGGTTTGTATCCTCCATCAAACCAAGCACACCGAGCACGCCATTAAGTGGGGTGCGGATTTCATGGCTCATCATGGCCAAGAACCCGGCTTTAGCGCGGTTGGCTTCTTCGGCGCGTTCCTTGGCGAGATGCAGCGCATTTTCTTCGGCATGACGTGCGGTGATGTCACGCAGATAGGCGATAAACGACATGCCATCTTCACAAGTGGCCGTTTCGACCGCCAATTCGGCTAAGAATTCGGTACCATCAGCACGCATGGCTTCGACTTCAGTACGCTTGCCAATGATCGGCCCCTCTCCGGTTTGGAAATAATTTTGAATGCCTTCTCGGTGGGCCGCATGATGACGTTGCGGAATGATGAGCTCACTGAGAACGCGCCCCATGGCCTGTTCACGGCTGTAGCCAAAACACTCTTCGGCTGCGGGATTAAACTCAGTCACTCGGCCTTCGTTATTGATGATGATGATACAGTCCATCGACGATTCAACAGTGGCGCGCATGCGATCTTCGCTCATTCGTAGGGCGGCTTCGCGGCGTTTTAGTTCGGTGATATTAATGCGAAAACCGACGATTCCGCCGGCACTGGTTTTGCGTTCTTCAATGCGCAACCAGCGGCCATCATTGAGCTGCTGTTCGATGAAATCATCTGGGTCATGATGGGCCGCCAAACGCCTTTCTAGCCAGGCATCTTCATCGCCCAAGGCATCCGCATACTGGCCATGCTTAAGGCCTTCACGCACGATAGCCTCGAAGGTTGCACCTTCTTTGATAACGTCGGCACTTTCGATATAAAACTCCCGGTACTTTGCATTGCACAACACCAGGCGATCGTTTTGATCGTACAAAACGAAAGCATCGGGCAAGGATTCAATGGCATCGATTAACTGGTTGCGCGCCGCCTCAATAAGGTTTTTGGCTTTTTTCTTGTCCGATATGTCACGCACGATGCCGGTGAACATTCGCCGGCCTCCCAATTGAATTTGGCCGATGGAAATTTCCGAGGGAAACGTCGTGCCGTCTTTGCGCTTACCCTCCAGTTCGCGATCCATACCGATGATACCGGGACGGCCACTGAAGACAAAATCTTGAATATAATCATCATGACGTGAGGCATGTTCTTCGACCATCAGTAAGGAAACATTTTGCCCCAAAATGTCCACGGCGTCATAGCCAAAGATGCGTTCCGCCGCCGGACTGACACTCTCCATGCAGCCCCGCTCATCGGCCGTAATGATACCATCGGCGACATTGTCGAGAACCGCCCGCAGGCGCTCGGCACTTTCTTCCGCTGTGAGTTTTGCCTGACTTAGTTCAATGCCTTTTGCGCGTTCGCGTGAGGCGAGGTTGCGCAAGGCATTTATGTTGGACCGGTTACGATTACCAAGAAAGACCAGCGAGGCCACGGCTATTGAAAAGGTCAACACGACAAACATCATAATGTCGCGAAAAGAGCCGTCTGAAAAACTCGAATAACCGCTGCCTTTTACCGGCAAAATAACCTCTTGTACGCCGCGCACGTCACCGACGGTCCAATTCTTGATGGGGCTTTCGGGATGGGCATTATGACAGTCGACGCAGGTTTGGCCCATCACCACAGGCTGAGCATAACGTAAAACGTCATTACCATTCATCGATTCAAATCGAAAAAATGATGCTTTGGAGGAGTCCGCCAAAGCCGCCAAGGCGGCCTCCTCAAAACCATCTAATTTGCGATCTTCACGCCATGGAAAAGGCGATGCACTGAACATGCGATAACATGTCTCGCTGCCTTGTTTGTCCATAAATTCACCAAAATCTATGGTCATCGTGGACGGCAGGGGCAAAGAGCCTTCGACTTCTTTAAATTGGTGTGTGATGGGGATGCCCGCTTTTTGGGCTCGGCTGACAATTTCACGCGAGTAATAGGTGCGAAAATCCGAAAGGGCGCGGGCACTTTCAGACGCCGTACGCAACAACAACTGTTGCTGCATATCCGCAGAATGACGCGCCACCAAAACATACAATATCGACGCCGTCATCAAGGCAAAGGCACAAAAAATAAGAGTCAGGCGATGTGGAGAATTATAGACCGTGTTCATTTTCCCCCTCACGTTTTGTCTAAAGCGAGACGCACCCGCTTACACAACTCATCAAGCTTGATGGGTTTGGTGAAATAGCCGGTGGCCCCTGCGGCAAGGGCTTCTTCCATATCCGACATCTGCCCGCGCGCCGTCAGCATAAACACCGGGATATGACTGAGCGACCAATGGGCGCGAATTTCCTTAAGGACTTCTAGGCCACTTTTGTTCGGCATCATCCAATCCAACAACACAAAATTTGGCGAAACCTTGTGAACCAAATCCAAGCCTTCGTCGCCATCCGCGGCCATATGAACTTCGTACTGATCGCTCATGGTCAACTTGGCGCTGATGATGGTACGCACCGTGACGTCATCGTCGATGATCACGCATTTAAATGGCTTTGACGGGGTGATGCTTTTCACCAAACTGCGAATATTTAAATTCATCGTTACCTCCTTTACCGGTCGGGCTGGGGTGGCAAATGTCACATAACCGAAGTGCGTTTCGACGAAGGCCGTTGCAATTTGCAACTCAATTTGGGAATGCGTCCGTTAACGGACGCAGTTTCAATTCAGGACTTAAACCCCAAATTTAAAAACATCCTTGTCAAACAAGGAGGTAAGAGTGGGCCTCTGAGTTATGTGCCGAGAAGCATCACACTCACCCACCTTCAGTTGCAAACGTCGTGCCAGTTTAAACCCATATCCGGCTTAGGTCACGAGGGCATTTTTCCAGAACGTTTAGGATCTGAAGACCAAAACGGCCAACATGTGACAACATGTTTCAGCCCCATGGATTGACACAAATTGTCACCAAGTATAGGTCGGATTGGCATAATTCAGACAACTTCGCATCGCATAAAGGTCATCAGATAATGCAGAAATAGAGGATATGCCCAATGGCCAACCCACTCGCGCAATTGACCCAGAATTTACCCAAAATCGCCATTGCCCTGATTTTGATTGGCGGCGGGGCGGTCTTCGTCTCAAAGTTGAGTGGCGGCGGTGCCAATGGGGCCGGAACTCAAGTCGTCAATGTCACGGTGCCGACCCTCACGACAAAAGCACGTCGCGGGGCCATCGCCTTCAAAGAAAACTGTGCGGTGTGCCACGGTGAAAATGGCGCGGGTACCGATCAAGGACCACCCATGGTTCACACCGTCTACAATCCGGGTCACCACGGTGATGAATCGATCTTTCGCGCCGTCAAAAATGGCGTGAAGCAGCACCACTGGCCGTTTGGCAACATGCCACCACAGCCCCAGGTTAACCAGACCATGGCCGTCAACATCGCCGCTTATATTCGTGAAGTGCAAGCCGCCAACGGGATCGTATTTCGCGAACACCGCATGTAACCCATTACATTTTGCGGTGCATGCCTTTCACGCCTCTTTGATCAGCGCATCAACCACCGGGCACTGGGGGGCATCACCGCCGGCACAATCGGCAACCGTCTTAGAGAGCGTTTGCTCAAGCCGTTGTAGATCCGCAATGCGTTCGCGCACGGCCTTGAGGTGCGCCAACGTTTTGTCGCGGATTTCGCCACAGGTGTAGTTGCCGCCATCGACAAGGCTCAGCAACCCACGCACATCCTCAATGGTAAAGCCAAGCTCACGTGCGCGCATGATGAAGCGCAAAGTTTGTTCGTGATGCCGGTCATAAACCCTATAGCCCTTTTGTGTTCGGGGCGGGTCAGGGGGGAGGCCGATTTTTTCATAATAGCGAACCGTTTCAATGTTACAGCCGGTTCGCTTGGCCAGTTCACCGCGTGTCATTTTTGAGCTCCTCACCCGGTGGTTCAAAATATCCCTTGAGCCTGTACCTACTACAGGCGTTAAATATTTCATGGTTAAGTTCACCAATCAAGGGAACATACAATGGCCATAACGCAAAACCACAGCCTCACGCAGGCCGGGCACAGTGATAACGTGCCCATCACAAGCCCACCAGAAGCGGGCCAACAAACGAACACTAAACAGCAAAAACTGTTCGCTAGCGGCGGAATTGTCGGCGCGCTGCTGGCGTCATCGTGCTGTGTTTTGCCATTGGTTTTGTTCAGCGTCGGCATCAGTGGCGCTTGGATCGGCAACCTCACCGCGCTGTACCCCTACAAGCCGTACTTTGTCAGCATCGCAATGATCTTTCTGGCCGGCGGGTTTTATCTGGCGTACCGCAAGCCGAAGATGGTGTGTGAACCAGGATCATATTGCGCCACACCAACAGCAGGTCTGGTGATGAAGGTTTCATTGTGGAGCTCCGCACTGTTGGTTGCCGCGGCCTTGGCTTTTCCTTACGCCGTTCCTTATTTATTGGATTAGAGATACAGGACAACTCGATATGAAAAATTTAGTGGCAAGTGGTGCCTTTGCGATCAGCTTATTTGTGGCGAGTGCTGCGATGGCTGCCGAGCAAACCGTCACCCTTTCGATTGAGAATATGTACTGTGCGTCTTGTCCGTATATCGTCAAACAATCTCTGACCAATGTTTCGGGTGTGACCAACGTCGATATTTCCTTTGAAAACAAAACTGCCCGGGTCACCTTTGATGACAGCAAAACATTCATCAATGAATTGACCAAGGCAACCACCGAGCAGGGCTATCCGTCTGCGCTCGTGCAACAAGGGGGCTGAGAAGCACACCTCTGTCACCGTTTTTCACGCCACCTCAATAAAAGGTGAGAAAAATGAATGAAAAATTCACCGCACATCTGGTGACCTTCGCCATCGTCGGGCCAATATGCGCGCTGTGCATTCTAGGGCCGGTGCTGTTTGCTGCTCTCTTCGCAGGGGCGGGTGCATGGCTGAGTGGGGTCAATCCGGTCATCGCGACGGCCATAGCGATCATCTCGGCTATTTTGATCTTTGCCTATATAAGGCGTAAATTTGTCGGCAAAGCGGTTCGCAAAAGCAATCAATCTAGCCCGAACAAAAGGGGTTCATACACCCCCTCGGACAACAATAAAATGGAACATCACTCATGAGCGATACGAACCGCGACTGCTGCGCCCCTGAACCAAAAAGCAAGGCCAACGGCCATTATG
>JAESUA010000106.1 GCA_016763255.1 Magnetovibrio sp.
GATGGCATTGGGCTTGGCTGACAAGAAGATGCTGGATGCCCTCGATTCGATCCTCAAGTCCGAGTAGCTTGAGCGAGGCGGGGGTGAGCCCTCCCCGGCCCCCTTTGCTGTGACCACCACCAAGCACTACGCCACGATCACCGGTGCCTACTGGGCCTTCACCCTGACCGATGGTGCCCTGCGCATGCTGGTGCTGCTGCATTTTTATACCCTTGGCTACACCGCCTTTGAAATCGCCCTGCTGTTTTTACTGTATGAATTTTTTGGCATCATCACCAACTTGGTCGGCGGCTGGGTTGCCGCACGGCTGGGCCTACGGGTGACATTATTGACCGGATTGTGCTTGCAAGTGATCGCCCTATCGGTGCTGACACAGTTCGATCCCAGCTGGCCCATGTGGATCGGTGTGGCGTATGTGATGGGTGCCCAAGCGCTTTGCGGCATCGCCAAAGACCTCACCAAAATGAGTTCCAAAACCGCCATCAAAATGATGGTGCCACATGGCCAACACGGCGCTTTGTTCAAATGGGTCGCGGCCCTGACGGGGTCGAAAAATGCCCTTAAAGGCATCGGCTTTTTTATGGGCGGCATGCTGTTAAGCGCGTATGAGTTTGACGGCGCGCTGATGATCATGGCCGGTGGATTGGTGCTTGTTTTAATAGCCTCATATGTGCTCTTGCCGGCGCATATCGGCCAGGTTACGCAGAAGGTTAAGTTCAGCCAAATTTTGTCCAAAAGCCGCGACATCAATTATCTGTCGGCGGCGCGCCTGTTCTTGTTCGGCTCACGCGACACTTGGTTTGTGGTTGGCCTGCCATTGTTTCTTGCCGCCACGCTGGATTGGAATCATACCCAAGTTGGCGCTTACATGGCCGCCTGGGTGATCGCTTACGGGAGCGTCCAAGCCTGCGCCCCACTGGTGTTAAAAAAATCCAATCACGAACCCAACGGTGCCTTAAGCCGCCGCTGGACCATGGCCTTATTGGTGGTCACGTTGATCATCACTGGGGCGGTATGGATCAACGTGCAGCCGGGACTGGCCGTGGTCTACGGCCTTATTGTTTTTGGCTTTGTCTTTGCCGTGAACTCGGCGCTGCATTCCTATTTGATCCTGGCCTATTCCAAGACCGAACACACCGCCCTAAACGTCGGCTTTTATTATATGGCCAATGCGGCGGGGCGACTGACCGGCACACTGTTGTCCGGCATCACCTATCAGTGGGGCGGATTGATGATGTGCCTGATGGTATCCTCGGCATTTGTCGCCGCCTCATGGGCGTTAAGTTTCAAGCTGCCCAACGCCACTCAATCACAGACCTAAAACATCATTTGCCTTTATTTTTGGCTTTGGCAAAGGCGGCGGCGAAGGCATTGTCGCTTGTATCGCCGGTGGATTTGCTTTGCATCTGGCGTGGTTTGTTGCGGGGGACATTGCGGGGCGCATTGCCTTTTGAGGGCACGCCGCGTTTGGTTGTCGATGACGCATCCACATCGCCGCTTTTCATGGTCAAAGATATGCGTTTGCGCGCCACATCGACTTCGATTACCCGCACCAACACCACGTCACCGGGTTTAACGATGTCGCGCGGGTCTTCGACAAACTTGTCCGCCAACTGGGAAATGTGCACCAGGCCGTCTTGATGCACGCCGACATCGACGAATGCACCGAAGTTGGCAACGTTGGTGACCACGCCCTCAAGCCGTAGGCCGGGGGTGAGGTCGCTCATCTTTTCGACACCGTCTTTAAACTCGGCGGTTTTAAATTCCGGACGCGGATCGCGACCCGGTTTTTCCAGCTCGAGCAAAATATCTTTGATGGTTTGCACACCGAATTTTTCATCGGCATAGGCACTGGCCTGCAGGCCGCGCAGCACCGTGGCATTGCCAAGAAGGTCCGACAAATCAACCTTGGATGAGGCCAAGATACGTTTGATCACCGGATAACTTTCCGGATGCACGGATGAGGCATCCAACGGATTATCACCGCCCTTGATGCGCAAAAAACCGGCGCATTGTTCGAACGCTTTTGCGCCCAGGCCAGAAACCTTCATCAGGCCTTTGCGGTTTTGAAACGCGCCGTTGGCATCGCGGTAAGCGACTACGTTTTCCGCCAACCGCGCACTGAGGCCGGAGACCTGGGCCAACAAAGGCTGTGAGGCGGTGTTCAAATCCACCCCGACAGCGTTGACGCAATCTTCCACCACCGCATTCAAGGACCGTCCCATGCGGTGTTCGGAGACATCGTGCTGATACTGGCCGACGCCAATGGCTTTGGGTTCGATCTTCACCAATTCGGCCAGCGGATCTTGTAGCCGTCTGCCGATGGATGCCGCGCCGCGCAACGATACATCGATGTCGGGAAATTCCTGGGAGGCATAGGCCGAGGCCGAATACACCGATGCCCCGGCTTCGGACACCATGATTTTTTTCAATTTTAATTGCGGATAACGACTGAGAAGTTCTGCCGCCAATTTGTCGGTTTCACGCGATGCGGTACCGTTGCCGATGGCCACCAGTTCGGCGTCATGTTCTTGCGCCAACGCGGCCACGCAAGCGATGCTTTCGTCCCAGCGCTTTTGCGGCTCGTGGGGATAGATCACCGCGGTGTCCACCAACTTACCGGTATTGTCGAGCACCGCGACCTTCACCCCGGACCGAAACCCGGGATCAAGACCGATGGTCGCGCGTTGGCCTGCGGGCGCGGCCAGCAGCAGTGCGCGCAGGTTTTCGGCGAACACCCGGATCGCTTCTTCTTCGGCTTCCGTCCACAAACGCTGCATCAAATCCAACTCGATGCGCAGCGAAATTTTCACCCGCCACGCCCAGCGGGCACATTCCATCAGCCAAGCATCGGCCGCACGGCCCTGATCTTCGATGCCAAAATGCAGCGCGACGTGGCCTTCATAAGGGTGCGGGTAAGGCGGATTGGCGGGATCACCGACGCACAGCGCGGCACGCAGAACTTCTTCTTTGCGGCCGCGAAAAATCGCCAGCGCACGGTGCGACGGGACTTTTTTCAGCGGCTCATCATATTCGAAATAATCTGTGAACTTCGCCCCTTCGGTTTGTTTGCCATCAATCACGCGTGAGCTCAGCTTCGCTTCGCCCCACATTTCGTCACGCAACCGCCCGACCAGCTCCGCATCTTCGCCGAAGCCTTCGACCAAAATCTGTTTGGCGCCTTCCAATGCCGCATCGACATCGGCCACCGGGTGTTCTGCATCCGCGTTGACATAGGTTTGAGCGGTGGTTTTCGGGTCCAGCGTTGGATCACTTTTCAAGGCCAGCGCTAAAGGCTCCAGGCCCGCTTCACGCGCCATTTGGGCCTTGGTGCGGCGCTTGGGTTTAAACGGCAGATACAAATCTTCCAACCGGGCCTTGGTATCGGCACCAACGATCTTGGCACGCAATTCATCACTCAGCTTGCCTTGCTCATCGATACTTTTGAGGATCGCTGCGCAGCGTTCCGCCATTTCGCGCAAATAGCGCAAGCGTTCTTCCAGGGCACGCAGCTGAATATCATCCAAACCACCGGTGGCTTCTTTGCGGTAACGCGCGATGAACGGCACCGTGGAACCACCGTCTAAAAGCTCAATCGCGGTGTTGACCTGATGGTCTTGGGCGTTGAGTTCTTGGGCAATCGTTTGGGCGATGGTCTTGAGCGACATGTGCGGGGCGTCTCCTGACAAATCATAATAATTGTACTTTTTTTACTGTCTGCCCCGAACAGACGCAAGGCCTGCTTGCGACTCGTGGCAACGCGCCAAAAATGCCCTCAATGAGAGGTCCGGGGCACAGGGCTGTGAGCCATGGCCCCGATTCGACAAGGCTTTCATGCTAACCGATGATCAAATTGCGGGCGCTTTCATTACGGTGTTTTTTCAAATAGCGCATGAACGGCGTGCCACCGGTGCCAATGTGCGCCGGGTTTTCGCCACTTTGCGCCTGGTTGTGGATATAGCTGGAGGCAAATTCCAAGTGCAGGGCGCGAAATTCATAAATATGTTCGATACAGGCATTATAAAGACGCATCATTTCGCCCTTACCCCATTCGATGACAAATTCCCGTAAACTGCTGTGGGCTTCGACCTCGGCCAAAAACGCACGGTGGCCCAGCGGCATGTAATCGCGCATTTCCATCAAATAACTGCGTAACTCGTCTTCGGCGTGATGAATGCCAAACACCGCATCGAGCACCGGAATGATGGTGCTTTGCGCACCGGTTTCACCACGGTAAAAATAGGCTTGTTCATCGACACCTTGGTAAACTAAACCATCCGCCAGGGCTGGATTGTTTTTCCAACCGTGAATATAGGGCCGCACCCGATGATAATAAATGTAGGGATCGCAGCGCTCGCTCATCCGTGCAAAGGTTTGACGCATGGCCGCCAAGGCCTGTTCAATGATGGCGAGGCTGGCACAGATGGCTTTGCGGTTTGAGGACTGAACCCCATCCAGCAAGGTTGGAATTTGGCCGATGGCGGGGGCCGCTTTGGCTTCGATCTCAATATGGATCAAGACGAACCATTCTTCATCCAGGCCACCCAGAAAATTTTGCAACAATTTGATGTTGCCGACTTCGATCGGGCCATCGGGGTCCATGCGCGCCCAATTGTTCAAGGCATAGCTGTCATAAGACAGCACCGGCGGGCGGTCTAAATGTTGAGCAATGGCGGCAAAGGGACGGGCGATATTTTGCGGCAAGTGCGTTGCCGGTGTCTTTGCACCCCAGACATAGGCATGGGTCAAATAACTGCACGCCCGCATCACCGCAGCCAACCGGGGCTCATCCAACTCTTCGATCAAGGCCCCCATATCGGGTTCGGGCAATCGCCCAATGATATCGCGCAGCTGATCTGAAAGCATCAGCTTGGGCAGATCGAACGCCGTGATGCCAACCGTGGCGTCAAAGTCTTCTACACCGGTTAAGGCAACCGGATCACACGCAGGCAAAAAACCCCGGCCAGGGGTGATGGAATATTTTTCCAAATCCATGTAAGAACGCTCCCGAACGCTAGTCTTTTCCCACACGTTGTACTAAGTGGGGAGGGGGAGCTTAGATATCCACCACATGATGCACACCCGGTGCGTACCCGGTGCGTGCCCGGTGCGTGCCCGGTGCACATCCAACAATGACGAGCCCTGTGGCTAGGCCTTTTGAAGGGTGTGAAAGGCTTTTTCGTGCCGCGCAAAGGCATTTTCCATCTGCTGCGACCATCGACGATGTTCTTCTTGATCGCCGCCGATTGAGGATAAGTCATACTCAAGGGCCCCCAATAAAAAGGAAGCAATTTCACGTTTGTCTTCATCACAGGCAACTTCATGAGCCGCAATGATCTTGTCACTCAGGCGTCGGCTTAACATCTCATCGCTCTCCCCATTTTGTTCACGGCTTTATTGTACCACAACTGATAAGCCGCAAACCATCACATCACACCCGCTTATGCCGATGAGATGGGCCGCATGCCCCCGGCACAACAGCCGTTGTCACCACTTGCGACAGGCACCGGTCGCATCATAGGGCCCGCCGGGTTTGTCGATGCGGGCATGTTGGGCGCGGACCTCTTTATTGAACCGAGCCGCCACCGATTCCATGACCTTTTGCAGCGCTCGTCGGCTCGTTTTTTACCGTGCGTTGGGGAGCTGACCTGTTGAGGATTGAGGCGCTTAATCGCTTTGTTCAATTCATGCTTAAGGATTTTGGCGTACTTGCGCACGCCTTCACGGTTAACCCGCACATGTTCCTTTTCGTGCTTAAGCACCACCTTGTATTGGCAACTGCCACGGCGGTATTCGCGAGGCACCAAAATGGTGAGTTGTTTGTGGCCAAATTCGGCATCGAC
>JAESUA010000107.1 GCA_016763255.1 Magnetovibrio sp.
GCCTCCACCGCCACCGCCACCTCCTCCGCCGCCACCTCCGCCACTTCCACCTCCACCTCCGGAGATTGAGGGCGTGCAAAACGTGCGCCAGGGCATGCGGTTTGACGGTGTGGATGACTACGTTGAAATTTCCGATGTTCACTACAACAATCTGAGCTCCGGCACGATCGAAGCTTGGGTGTACGTGGATGATTTCGGCAGTTCGAACATCATTCTCGCCAAGCAGAATGACTTTGTGAACACCATGGGGGTGCTGGCCATTGGTGGTCCGGGCGGTACTGCCTCCACGTCAACGACACCGGGCGTGGTGACGTGGCATGGGCAAAATGCCGGTGGCACGACCCAAAGCACGGGTACCTTGACGGCAGGCCAGTGGCATCATGTGGCGGTGAGTTTCAGTGGTACGCAGGTTGAATTCTATATTGATGGCGTTTTGGACAGCGTGGTGGCGGGCAATTATTCGATGCCTGATGACACCGCCGGCACGGTGCGCACCACTATTGGTGACTTGATCTCCAGCGGTTCCAGCACGGAGGCGTTCGGCGGCCAGATCGCCGACCTGCGCATCTGGAATGTGGAACGAACTTCCAGCGAAATTGCGAACAACTTTGAATCCATGCTGAGCTCACCGGGTTCCGAAGCCAACCTTGTCGGTAATTGGCAATTTGACACGGCCGCGGGCGGCACCACGGCAGATGCCAGCGCCAATGGCGATTCAGCACAGTTGGGTGATGCGACGATTGGCGATGCGGCCCAGCCGACGCAAGCCACAGCGGTGACCTCAGACAGCATTTCATTGGTCGAAGACGTGGCGTTCAATGGCAAAATCATTGCCACTGATAACGATAGTCTAACCTACGCTTCAGGCACCGGCCCGGCCAACGGCACGCTGGTGGTGAATGCGGACGGAACATTTACCTATACGCCCAACGCCAACTATAACGGCACCGACAGCTTTGGTGTGACAGTCAGTGACGGTACGAACACCGTGACCAAGACCATCTCCGTCACCGTCGATGCCGCCAATGATTCACCGGTGGCGGGCGGCTCGCTGAGTAACACCATGACCCAGGGTGGTGTTATCGCGTTGTCGGCTACACACTTGAACGCAACCGACATCGACAATATCGATAGTGGGCTCGTCTACACTGTTAGTGCTGTTCCCGCGAATGGATCGTTGACGCTGAACGGTTCGGCGTTGGCCAATGGCGGCACGTTCACCCAAGCGGACGTGGTCGCGGGCTATGTGACGTATAGCCATGATGGCTCCGTCACCACCACCGATGCCTTTACCTTCAGCGTGTCGGATGGCACCAGCAGCAGTTCGGCCACGACGTTAAACCTAACCGTGAATGCGCTGGCCAGCGGCACCCATACCATCAATTCGGGCGAGACCCTGTCCATCAGCGTGGACATTGCGCCGACCACGGTGGTGAATGACGGCACCTTCAATGTAGCCGCCAGTGCCACGGTCACGACCCCGTCAACGGTGACCAACACTGGCGTCCTGAACTTCACCAGTGGTTCTTTCAGTGCCAACATCACCAATGCTGTGGGGGGGTGATCAATCATTCCAGCACAGGGAATTTGAGCGGCACGGTGACCAACTATGGCACCCTTAACGCCACCACAGGCGCAAATCAAATCGGTACGTTTGTCAACCATGGCACCGTGGATATCGCCACTGGCGTAACCTTGATCGGGGCCTACAACAATGTGCCAACTTTCAGTGCCACCAGTATTTTGCAGGGCAACGGCACCTTTAAAACAGCTGTGCAGAACCCGTACACCTACAATGCCATTGTGAATCCGGGTACGGACGGCACGATCGGCAGCTTTACCTTCGACACCTGGGATGCGAACTACAGTCGCACGGTGAATTTTTCTTCGACCACGGTCTATAGTGTCGATATCGCTGGCACCGGCACGGGCGGCACCAATTACGATTTGTTGACGTTGGCCACGGCGCACCCGAGTGCCCTTGACGGCACCTTGAATTTGAAATCCATCAGCGGTTACACGGCAACGTCGGGTGATAGTTTCTCGGTCTTGAATTACACCACCGGCACTTTCGGCACCTTCACCGTAACCCATGATTTTGGTGCGGGCTGGAACATTGCCGCAGATTACGGCACAACGTCATTGACCTTGACGGTGCTGAGTGATGCAAATGCGGTCACCGGTACGGCAGGTAATGATACGCTGTTGTCTCTGGCGTCCAGCGATACAATTGACGGCGGCGCAGGCACGGATACGCTCCATCTCAACGGTGGTGAAGCAGACTACACGTATGGCTTTGCTGCAGACGGCACACTCACCCTGAGCGATAATGTGGGCACCGACGGCACCGATGCGGTGAGCAATGTCGAGACTTTGAATTTCACAGACGGTGCGATCAGCG
The DNA here is from genome assembly GCA_016763255.1 of Magnetovibrio sp. Classification (GTDB taxonomy): domain Bacteria; phylum Pseudomonadota; class Alphaproteobacteria; order Rhodospirillales; family Magnetovibrionaceae; genus Magnetovibrio. Next base: position 2,402 of record JAESUA010000107.1, read on the forward strand.
TTGCGACGCTACCATCCCAATCCATGGTCAACACCACAACGTCGGCGTCAGGGAGCAATCCTGGCACACCGTACAGTACCGGCATCAGTGTGTTTGATGACGGAACGTCACTTGTGTATTGGCAGATAACCCGTGTGAGCGGTGACATGGACATGATGGCGCAGCGTTTAGATACGCTTGGTCAGCCTGTCGGTGCAGAGTTCCAGCTGAACGATTCCACCGCAACAAACGCGACACTCAACCAGGACAATTTCGCGGCCAACTTTGCCCCCCTACAGGGCGGAGGTTTTGCCTCGATTTGGCATTCGGTTGACCAAGCGGGATCCGGCAGCTCATACGACATTGTCTTGCGTCTGTTCAATTCTTCGGACAGTCCAGGTTCAGAAATTCTCGTCAATACCACCACAACCAACAAACAGCTTCACCCGGAAGTGGTGCAATTGAGCAATGGCGATCTGCTGGTGAGCTGGATGGCTGAGGAAGCAAGCGGCGGTAAATCCGACATTATTGCGCAACGCTTGGATTCATCAGGTAACATAATTGGCGGTGAATTCACCATCAACCAAACCGGCGTCGGCGGCAATACCATTGAATCGCGCTTTTCCGACATCACCGCCCTGGATAACGGCGGCTTTGCGGTGATCTGGGATTCTGAAGGCATCGATGGCAGTGGCAATGCGACTGTGCTGCGCATTTATGACAGTTCCGGCACGGCGGTCACCAACGAAATCCAGGTCAATACCTCCACCACAAATTGGCAGGAATATCCGCATATCGCCAAGCTAGAAAACGGCAATGTTGCGGTTGTTTGGCAAGGCACGATTGCGGGTGATGCGGGGTATGGTGTGGGCGTGCGAATTTTTGACAGCGCAGGCACGGCGGTTAACGCCAATGAGATCCTCGTCAACACCACCACCACCGGCATCCAAGGGGCTCCTCAGATTGCCGCATTGGGTGGCGGCGGTTTTGTCGTGGTGTGGCATTCAGATCAAAACGGTACGCATGATGTTTTCGCCCAACGTTTTGATGCCGGTGGCACCAAGGTTGGTGTCGAGTTTTTGGTCAACGATGCCTCAGCGTTGGAAGAGTCAAATCCTGATGTCGTGGGGACTTTTGATGGCGGCTTTAGCGTAACGTGGAATTCATCAGCAGTCGCTGGCCCGGGGGATGTCTATACAAAGCACTTTGATGCCAGCGGTAACGCAGTGGGCTATGCCTCGCTCACTGGCGATGCGGGCAACAACACCTTCAACATCGCCGCCGGGCAA
>JAESUA010000108.1 GCA_016763255.1 Magnetovibrio sp.
ATAAAAAAACCGGCCTCGAAAGAGCGCCGGTTTTTTTTGTGATGAGTGGTGGCTACACTTAATCCTTGGTAATCAGCGTGCCCGCACCGTGCTTGGTGAACAGTTCCAGCAGCAGCGCATGAGGGATGCGGCCGTCGATGATGACGGCGGCTTCGACGCCTGCGTCGATGGCATCCAGGCAGGTTTCTACCTTGGGGATCATGCCGCCGTTGATGACGCCTTTTTGGATCAGCTCACGCGCCTGGATGGCGTTCATGCGCGCGATCAGTTCGCCGTTTTCATCCAGCACGCCTTTGATGTCGGTGAGCATCAACAGACGCTTGGCGTCCATCTCACCGGCGATGGCACCGGCTGCGGTGTCGGCGTTGATGTTGAGCGTTTCACCTTTGGGGCCGACGCCAATGGGCGCGATCACCGGGGTGATGTCACTTTTTTCGAAAAATTCCAAGACGTGGGGGGTGATCGATTTGGGTTCACCCACCAGACCGAGGTCCAAAACCTTTTCGATATTGGAGTCTGGATCTTGCACCGTTCGGCGCAATTTTTCGGCGCGGATCAGGTTGCCGTCTTTGCCCGACAGACCGACCGCAAAACCACCGGCGGAATTGATTTCGGTGACGATGTGCTTGTTGATCGATCCGGCCAAAACCATTTCGACCACGTCGACGGTTTCTTTGTCGGTCACCCGCAAGCCGTTGATGAACTTGCTTTCGATCTTTAACTTGTCGAGCATAGCGCCAATTTGCGGCCCGCCGCCGTGCACCACGATCGGGTTGGCACCGACTTGGCGCAGCAATACGATGTCGCGGGCGAACAGCTCGGCCAGCGCAGGATCACCCATGGCGTTGCCGCCGTATTTGATCACCAGGGTTTCACCCGAATAGCGGCGCATATAGGGCAGCGCCTCGGACAGAGTCTTGGCTTGGTTTAGCCAAGTCTCCGGGATGGCCTCGGGATCAATTTTGATTTTTGCATCATCTGCCATAACAGGCTCAAATTACATCAGTTATTGGGGGATCGCCAGAAAATAGAAGGCTTTGCTTAGGCACCTGGTTTAGAGCGCTAGTCGGGTCAAATCGGCGCGCAATTCTTCGATGCCGATTTTTTTTGCCGAAGAGGTGCAGCGCACGATGGGGTGGGCGGCGACGTGTTTGGCCAGTTCCGCGCGGGTGTTTTCCAAGATCTGTTCAAGCGCGGCTTCTTTGACCTTGTCGGTCTTGGTCAGCACAACTTGGTACGACACAGCCGCCTTGTCGAGCATCTTCATGACCCCGCGATCAACGTCCTTGACGCCATGACGCGCATCAATCAGCACCATGACGCGCAACAACTGGGCACGCCCCTTAAGGTAGGCGTTGACCAACCGGGTCCACTTGGCAACCTGGTCCTTGGGCGCGCGGGCATAACCATAGCCAGGTAAATCGGCGATGATCATCTTGGCGTTCAGATCAAAAAAGTTGATCTGCTGGGTGCGCCCCGGGGTGTGCGACATACGGGCCAAGGATTTACGCCCGGTCAACGCGTTGACCAACGACGACTTGCCGACGTTTGAGCGCCCGGCGAAGGCAATTTCCGCCACATTGGAGTCGGGGATCTGATCCAGACCCGCCGCCCCCAACATGAAGGTACATTCGCCGGCAAACATGATCCGTCCAGCCTCGATCTCTTCGGGCGTAAAGTCGTCCTCCAGCACCAAAGGCGTGGAAATCGTCGGCATTTCAGGGTCTGTAGGTGTGTCGCTCATGTTTTGCTCCTTAAAGACGGGATTAACCCGCCTTCACGCCCATGCGCCGCATAATCACCCACTGTTGGGCGATCGACAACGCGTTGTTCCAGGCCCAGTAAATCACCAGACCAGCGCTGAACGATGCCAGCAAGAAGGTGAAGATGATCGGCAGGTACATGAACACCTTGGCCTGCACCGGATCGGTGGGCTGGGGGTTCAAACGCTGCTGCAGCCACATGGTGAAGCCCATGATGATCGGCCAGATGCCAATATCCATCATCTCGGGAATATAAGCGGCGTAGTTCCAGTCGATCAGGCCAAACAAAGACCAGATGCTGGCCGGATCCTTGGCCGACAGATCGTGAATCCAGCCAAAGAACGGTGCGTGGCGCATTTCGATGGTCACCAGCAACACTTTATAGAGCGAGAAGAAGATCGGAATTTGCACCAGGATCGGCAAACAACCGGCCGCCGGGTTGGCTTTTTCCTTTTTGTACAGCGCCATCATTTCTTGGTTGAGGCGCATCTTGTCTTCTTTGAAGCGGGCTTGCAGTTTTTTGATTTCCGGCTGCAGCTTCTTCATTTTGCTCATGGCGGTGTAGGATTTGTTGGCCAACGGGAATAACACCGCCTTGATGGCGACGGTCAGCAACAAAATCGCAATACCGAAGTTGCCGATGATGCCGTGAATGTAGTGCAGGGCGTAGAAAATCGGCTTGGTGAGGAAATAGAACATGCCGAAATCGACCGCCAGATCGAAGTTATTGATGCCCAATTGCTCGGCGTAGGTATCAAGTAGTGTGACGCGCTTGGCCCCGGCAAAGAACCGCGAGGTGGTCTGGGTGCTGGCACCGGGCTGGACGACCATTTGCTGACCGACAAAATCGCTTTGATATTTTTCGATCAGGCCGGTTTTGGAATGCAACATGCGCGAGTTGACGGTTTGGGTCTGATCGGGGATCAGCGCGGTCAGCCAATATTTATCGGTGAAGCCAACCCAGCCGCCGGTGCTTTGGTACTTCAACTCACCGTCGGACTGCAAGTCGTCGTAATCGACTTCTTCAAGCACCTCATCGAACACGCCGATGGGGCCTTCGTGGAGAATAAACAGGCCGGACACTTCGGGGGTGCCCCAGCGTGTCACCAGACCGTAAGGATTGAGCGTCACGGCAGCACTGGAGCCGTTTTCCACCCGCTGGGTGATGGTGAACATAAAGTCTTTGTCGAGCGCGATGGTGCGCTTAAAGGTCAGGCCTTCGCCATTGTTCCAGCTCAACGTCACCGGACCAAAGGGGTCGAGAACCGTTTTGTCGGTGGTCCAAAGGGTGTCTTTGTTGGGTGTTTTGATGCCCGTGCCGACCCAGCCATATTCGGCGTAGTAGGCCTTTTCGGTGCCGCGCGGGCTGAGCAAACGGATCTTGGCACTGCCTTCGTCCAAGGTCTCGTTATAGCCGTTGAGGATCAAATCATCGATGCGACCCCCTTTGAGCGCGATCGAACCGGTGAGGCTGGGCGAAGTGATCGAGATACGGCCACCTTGGGCGACAACGTCTGCGACGCTTTTGGCCACGTCCATAGCCGGGGCTTCGGCTTGGGGCGCTGCGCCCGCTTGGCCGGTGGCCTGGCCGATGGCTTGGTTCGGGGCAAGGGGGGCGGTGGGAATGGTGGGATCCGCGCCGGGCAGGGTGCTTTGTTGCACCAAAGCGGTGCCGGTTTGCGGCGGTGCCGACGGATACAGCATTTCGAAGCCAAACAAGATGGCTACGGAAAGTGCGATTGCCAACATCAGGTTGCGGTTGTCCATTTTTATCCAGTCCCCAAAGGCCAGCGTTGCTGCCGGCCTGGTTTTAAACGTGTCGTCTTACAGTTTGTGGTCCGCGCGTGTGCACGAATCCGCATGTGTATGAGCATGTGTAAGGTGATGTCCATCCGTACCCGGAACGGGGTCGAGCCCGCCGTCGTTCCAAGGATGGCAGCGCACAATGCGCTTTATTCCCAGCCAGCCGCCTTTCAGCGCGCCGTGGGTTTCAATAGCTTGAAGTGAGTATGAAGAGCACGATGGGTAAAAGCGACAGCTCCCCGGTAAAACCGGAGAGATGAACCACTGATAACCCTTAATCAAGGCGCGCATAGGATATGCGAGCAGCTTCATCGTGCCTCCTTATACCTGTGCCGTGTCTGGTGCCGCGCCTGGTTGTGTATCAGGCGCGGTTATACCCATCTTCCTCAGCGCCTTCAACAAATCGCCCACCAATTTAGGGTAGGGTCTTGTCAAAGTCGTGCGCCGTCCGATGATCACCAGATCAAAACCCGCCACAGCATTTGTGGGCAGGATCTCTGCGGCGAGGGCCCGCAAGCGACGTTTGGCACGGTTGCGGTGAACCGCATTGCCAACCTTCTTGCTGACCGTAAAGCCCACGCGCAAAAAGCCATCCGTGCGGGCTGGATCACCGACCGCAGGGTGGCTTTTGACCTGGAGGATAAGCCCCGGGGCGGCCCATTTCTTACGCGTAGCCGCAACCCGGAGAAAATCCGGGCGCTTCTTTAAGCGTTCGATCAAAGGGCCCATGTACCGGGAATTAAGCGGACAGGCGTTTGCGGCCCTTGGCACGACGTGCGGCCAGGATGCGACGGCCACCAACGGTGGACATACGTGAACGGAAGCCATGACGGCGTTTGCGGACAATATTACTCGGTTGATACGTGCGTTTCACGTCTCGTCTCCATCATCTAAATTCAAGGTGCGCTGTATACGGGCTCGCAGCCCACAAGTCAACGGTTGGCGTACCTTTTGGTGTGGCTTTTTCAGCACTGCATACAAAAATACAAGCGCTTCGGCCCGATTGCGAGCCAATTTCTGCGTTATTGCTGCTGGCACTCTACAGCCATGGGCTCCATATTCATAGGCATGGTGGGGTGTTCCACTTGGTCATATGATGTCCGGGCGATATCCGGGAAGGGGGAATCTGCATGCGTGACGCTGACAAAAACGCTGAAATTCAAGGGGATGGGGACACTCAACCGCCCTCAAAAGGTCTCAAACGCTACATTCTAGTGCTGATCGTGGTGGGGGGAGTAGTCGCTTTTATCGCTTCTGGAGCCCATGAATATCTCAGTTTTGAGGCGCTTTCGCGTCATCGTGCAGACTTGTTGGGGTTTGCTGCGGACCACGGGGTCTGGGCGGTGGCGGCTTTTATGGTGACCTATGTGGTGGTGATTGCTTTGTCGCTGCCCGGTGGGGTGTGGTTGACCTTGGCCGGTGGATTCGTATTTGGCGGCGCGATGGCCGGAGTTTACGTGGTGATTGGCGCGACCATCGGTGCGACGCTTATTTTTTTGGCAGCGCGCTATGCTTTCGCCGATTTGTTCCGTGCGCGCGCTGGATCGGCATTGGCCAAAATGGAATCGGGTTTTCGCCAAAATGCCTTCAATTATCTGTTGGTGCTGCGGCTGGTGCCGTTGTTTCCGTTCTGGTTGGTCAATCTGGTGCCGGCCCTGTTGGATGTGACACTGCGCACCTATGTGATCGCAACTTTTTTCGGCATCATCCCCGGGACCTTTGTTTATGCCTATGTGGGGGCGGGATTGGGCGCGGTGTTTGAAAGTGGTGGCAGCCCGGATTTGGGGGTGATTTTCCAACCCGAAGTTCTGTTGCCGCTTCTTGGGCTTTCGGCCCTGTCGATTGTTCCGGTGATTTATCAAAAGCTGAAAAACAAGGAGGCAGCGTCGTGAGTGATAAAATCAAATGTGACATCTGTATCATCGGCGCGGGGTCTGGTGGCCTGTCGGTGGCGGCCGGGGCATCGCAAATGGGTGCCAAGGTGGTGCTGATCGAAAAAGCCAAGATGGGCGGCGATTGTCTCAATACCGGCTGCGTGCCGTCCAAGGCATTGCTGGCGGCGGGCCATGCGGCACAAAATGCCCGCCGGGCGCAGCGATTTGGCATCAAAACCGGTAAGGTCAGCGCCAACGGCAAAAAAGTCTTCCAACATGTACGCGATGTGATCGCCAAAATCGAACCCAATGACAGCGTCGAACGCTTTCAAAGCCTGGGCGTCAACGTCATCCAGGGTGAAGGCCGTTTTGTCGGGCCCGACACCGTGGAGGTCAATGATCAAACAGTTGTGGCCCGCAAATTTGTCATCGCCACCGGCTCATCGGCTTTTGTTCCGCCGATCAAAGGACTCGAAGGCCTTCAGGTTCTGACCAATGAAAACGTTTTTGATTTGGATGTGGTGCCGGATCATTTGATCGTCATCGGCGGCGGCCCCATCGGCTGCGAGTTGGCCCAAGCGTTTCGCCATTTGGGATCTGAGGTGACGATTCTCGAAATGTTTAAGATCATGCCCAAGGACGACCCCGAACTGGTCCGGGTGGTGC
>JAESUA010000109.1 GCA_016763255.1 Magnetovibrio sp.
TCATTCCCCACATCACCGATTCGATCAAAGATTTCGTTTTGTCCCACGAAGGCGATGAAGACTTCATGCTGATCGAAATCGGCGGCACGGTGGGCGACATCGAAAGCCTGCCGTTCTTGGAAGCCATCCGCCAGCTGGGCAATGAGTTGGGCCGCGAGCGTGCGATGTATATTCATCTTACGTTGCTGCCCTATATCAAGACCGCTGGTGAGCTGAAGACCAAACCAACCCAGCACTCGGTCAAAGAGCTTTTGGCGATGGGCATCAAGGCGGATCTTTTGATGTGTCGCGCCGATCGTGAAATTCCCGAAGCCGAGCGCAGAAAAATTGCGATGTTCTGTAACGTCGCCCCGGCAGCGGTGATCCCGGCGCTGGATGTGCCTTCTATCTATCAGGTGCCGATCAGCTATCACGAACAGGGTCTGGACGATCAGGTGTGCAAACATTTCGGCATCACCGATGCGCCCGCACCCGATTTGTCGCGCTGGAAAGAAATCGTCGATCGCGTCACCAATCCCGAAGGCGAGGTCACCATCGCCGTGGTTGGCAAATATGTCGAGTTGCTGGACGCCTATAAATCCTTGGCCGAAGCGCTGACCCATGGCGGCATTGCCAACCATGTCAAAGTGAAGTTGGAATGGATCGACGCGGGCATTTTCGAAGAAGATGAGCAATCCGTGGTTCATCATCTGGAAGGCATGCACGGTATTTTGGTGCCTGGTGGCTTTGGCGAGCGCGGCACCGAAGGCAAGATCAAAGCGGTGCAGTTTGCCCGTGAACACAATATCCCGTACTTCGGTATTTGCCTCGGCATGCAGGTCGCGGTAATCGAAGCTGCCCGTAACAAGGCTGGTTTGGCCGGTGCGGGCTCGACCGAGTTGGGCCAGCCCAAAGAGCCGGTGGTCGGTTTGATGACTGAGTGGGCCAAAGCGGGCGACCTTGAAAAACGCGCCCAAGATGGCGACCTTGGGGGCACCATGCGCCTGGGCGCTTATGATTGTGCGATCAAGGAAGGCTCCAAGGCTTTTGAAATTTATGGCTCGACCAGCATTTCGGAACGTCACCGTCATCGTTATGAAGTCAACACCGCGTATATGGACCGTCTGGAAGCGAGCGGCATGATCTTCTCGGGCATGTCACCGGACGGTGTGTTGCCGGAAATCGTCGAATGGCCGGATCATCCGTGGTTCGTCGCGGTGCAGTTCCACCCGGAACTCAAATCGCGCCCGTTCGAGCCGCATCCGCTGTTCGTCTCCTTCATTGATGCTGCCGTGCAGCAAGCGCGCTTGGTTTAAGAGAAAGAAATACAAAAATGGCAAAATCCCATCACGTCAAAGTCGGCCAAGAAGGTGGGAATACTGTCACCTTTGGAAATGATCTGCCGTTGGCGCTGATCGCCGGGCCGTGCCAGATGGAAAGTCGCGCCCACGCCCTAGAAATGGCGGTGGCGTGCAAAGAACTGACTGAAAAACTTGGCATCGGCTTTATCTTTAAAAGCTCGTTCGACAAGCCAACCGCACCTCGCTGGGCGGTGTGCGGGGCTTGGGCATCGACAAAGCGCTTGATGTGTTTGCTGAAATCAAAGAAAGCCTCGGTGTGCCGGTTTTGACCGATGTGCACGAAGCCCAGCAGTGTAAGCGGGTCGCCGAAGTGGTCGATGTGCTGCAAATCCCCGCGTTTTTGTGCCGCCAGACCGACTTGTTGATCGCCGCAGCCCAATCCGGTGCCGTGGTCAACGTCAAAAAAGGCCAGTTTTTGGCCCCCTGGGACATGAAAAACGTGGTCGCCAAGGTGACCCAAAGCGGCAATGACAAGGTCATGATCACCGAACGTGGCACCTCGTTTGGCTATAATACATTGGTCACCGACATGCGTGGTTTGCCGCAAATGGCCCATGACACAGGCATGCCGGTAATTTTTGATGCCACCCATTCGGTACAGCAACCGGGGGGGCAAGGTGGCTCCAGCGGCGGAGATCGCCGTTTTGCCCCGGTTTTAGCACGTGCGGCGGTCGCCGTGGGGGTGGCTGGTGTGTTTATTGAAACCCATGAAGATCCGGATAATGCGCCCTCCGACGGGCCGAACATGATTCCGATCCAAGACCTCCCCGACGTGCTGGAAACTCTGATGGCGATTGACAAGGTAGCCAAAGCGCACCCCATATCGCTATAGTCCGGCGCGACCAAGAAGACAGAAAAGAAGGAAATTGAACAAATGACGGCAATTGTCGACATTTACGCCCGCGAAATTTTGGATAGTCGCGGCAATCCCACTGTCGAAGTGGATGTGATTTTGGAAAGCGGCTCTTTTGGCCGCGCAGGAGTGCCCTCGGGTGCCTCGACCGGCGCACATGAAGCGGTCGAATTGCGCGACAACGATGCCAAGCGCTATGGCGGCAAAGGCGTGTTGAAGGCCTGTGAAAACGTCAATAGCGAGATTTGTGATGCGTTGCTCGGCATGGACGCCGAAGAACAGTTGGTCATCGATAAAACCATGATCAATCTGGATGGTACCGAAAACAAAGCCCGTTTGGGTGCCAACGCGATGTTGGGTGTGTCCATGGCCGTGGCCAAGGCGGCCGCCGAAGAAGCGTCGCTGCCGCTCTATGCCTATTTGGGTGGACCCAACGCGCATATTCTGCCGACGCCGATGATGAACATCATCAATGGTGGCGAACACGCTGATAATCCTATCGATTTCCAAGAATTCATGATCATGCCGGTGGGTGCCGATAACTTTGCCGAAGCCATGCGCATGGGTTCGGAAGTGTTCCATATGCTCAAAAAAGGTCTCTCTGAGGCCGGTCACAATACCAACGTCGGCGACGAAGGTGGTTTTGCTCCGGGTGTCGCAAGCACCGAAGAAGCCATCGGCTTTGTTTTGAAAGCCATCGAAAACGCCGGCTACACGCCGGGTGACGACATGGTTTTGGCGCTGGATGCGGCCTCGACCGAATTTTACAAAAATGGCAAATATGAATTGTCCGGGGAGGGCAAATCGCTCAGCTCCGATGAGATGGTGCGCTATCTCGAAGATTTGGCCAACCAGTACCCGATTTTCTCCATCGAAGACGGCATGGCCGAAGACGATTGGGATGGTTGGAAAGCGTTGACCGATGCCATCGGTTCCAAATGCCAGCTGGTGGGCGACGATCTGTTCGTCACCAACCCGAAGCGTTTGGCTGACGGCATCAAGAAGGGCTCGGCTAACTCTATTTTGGTTAAAGTCAACCAAATCGGCACCCTCTCGGAAACCTTCGAAGCCGCTGAGATGGCCCACCGGGCTGGATTCACCTCGGTGATTTCGCATCGTTCCGGCGAAACCGAAGACAATACCATCGCCGACATCGCGGTGGCCACCAATGCAGGTCAGATCAAAACCGGTTCCTTAAGCCGTTCGGATCGCATGGCCAAATACAACCAGCTGATCCGCATCGAAGAAGAGCTTTCTTCCGTTGCGAAATATGCCGGGCGTTCAATTTTGCGCTAGGCATTCTCATCAGTACGACGACAAAGGCGGCTTTCGGGCCGCCTTTTTTCGTTCAGAGCATACCCTAGAGCAGACCATTAATGCAGCTTGGTATAAGATATCCTCATCACGATCATTTGTCGCCGTAGGCCGCTTTGTTTTCGATGCACACCTCAAGAAGATGCAGCAAGCCTTCCATGGTGAAGTTGAGGATGTGCTTATGCACAGAGCCCTTGTGCACGATCTCTTGATTGGCCAGCGTCATATCCCAATCCAACAAGATGACGGCCATGGCTTTTAAGCGATCATCAGAACAATTTGGGGCAAAATGGCGAATATAGCCGGAAATTTTAGCGATGGCCCAGTCAAGGTAGTCTTGGTCGAGTTGGCGCAGGTCTTCATACACCGACATAGCCAGGGTCAATTGGGTTTCCAATTCAGCCGAAAACCCCACATTTTCCAATGTAATTAAGAACTCAATGAAAAATGGTCGCCATTCGGTGGCTGTCAGAAGACTTTGATCAGCGTATTCGAAGATGTTTTGGGCTGAACCAATCCACTCGCCATAAAGTGCGTAGACAATGGCGTGTTTGTTGGGGAAAAATTGATACAGGGACGAGACATTGACATTGGCCCGTTCGGCAATGCGCCGGGTCGTCAGTTTGTCCACACCTTGCTCGGCCAAGAGGTCGGCCGAAGCGCGTAAAATGCGACGAACAGCTTCACGCGATCGTGCCTGGTGAGGGTCCCGCCGCTTTTGCAGCTTTTGGGGAAGCTTGGTATTGGCACCAGTCATTGCGTTTCTCTGTCTAGGGTCAGAACTCATTAACTATTACGTGATTCAATAGCTTGGAACTCACAATGGAGGTTTCAGGCTATGAAGCGTGGTTTTTGGCTATCAGACGAGCAGTTTTCACTGATTAAACCTTACTTACCTTGCCGTGCTGCTGGCAAGCGGCGCGTGGA
>JAESUA010000110.1 GCA_016763255.1 Magnetovibrio sp.
TACGTGCGTCCCGATGATGCGCTTGACCAGTCCGCCTACCAACGCGGCAATTCAGTTTATTTCCCCGACCAAGTGGTGCCGATGCTGCCCGAGGAGCTGTCCAACGGCTGTGTTCGCTGCGCCCCAACGAAGAACGTCCGTGCATCGCCGCGCACATGTGGATCGATTCTGAGGGTCACCTCAAACGTCATAAATTTATCCGTGGGCTGATGAAATCTGCGGCCCGCACCACCTATACGCAAATTCAAAACGCACGCGATGGGCAACCCGACGACATCACGAAACCGCTGGTCGAGACCATCATTGCGCCGCTGTATGGGGCGTTTGAATCGCTGCTGAAATCACGCGCTGAACGTGGCGTATTGGAACTGGATTTGGCCGAACGCCAGATCATTTTGGATGATCAGGGCAACGTCGATCGGGTGGTCGAACGCGAGCGTTTTGACAGCCACAAGCTGATCGAAGAGTTCATGATTTTGGCCAACGTCGCGGCAGCTGAAACCCTGGAAAAAAACAAACAGCCGTGCATGTACCGGGTCCATGACGAGCCATCCCTGGAAAAGATTGAAAGCCTGCGCGAGTTTTTGGAAAGTGTGAACATCCCGTTCACCAAGGGTCAGGTGATCCGCGCCCATCACTTCAACGAAATCCTCAAGCGCGCCAAAAACGCCGAAAACAGTCACATGATCAGTGAAGTGGTGTTGCGCTCCCAGTCCCAGGCTGTTTACAGCCCCGAAAATCTCGGCCACTTCGGCTTGGCGTTGCGCCGTTATGGCCACTTCACCTCGCCGATTAGGCGCTATGCCGATCTGTTGGTGCATCGTGCCCTGGTGCGCGGCCTGACCTTGGGTGATGGCGGTTTGCAAGACGGGCACAAAGATTTCAGCGAAATGGGCGAGCACCTTTCTGTGACGGAGCGCAACGCCGCGCATGCCGAACGTGACGCCGTCGACCGTTTCACAGCCCTTTATCTTTCCGACAAGATCGGCATGATCCCCAAAGGCCGCATCAACGGCGTGACCCGCTTTGGTTTGTTCATCACCTTGGATGAAACCGGTGCCGACGGTTTGGTGCCGATCCGCACCCTGGGCGAAGATTATTTCATCCACGACGAACACCAACACAAGCTGAGGGGCCGTGAAACAGCCTATGAATATCGCCTCGGCGATAAGGTCGAGGTACTGATCATTGAATCCGACCCGATCACCGGCTCGACCGTGTTTCAAATCACCGAAGGCGGCAAACAGGGCAAGCCCGAGCAGGGCGGGAAATCCGAGCGCGGCGGCAACTCAACACTCAAGCGGCAGGGTAAGGGCAAGTTCCCCCCCAAAGGCAAAGCCCACCGTAAGGGTCAAAGGCACACCGACACCACGGGCACGCCAAAGAAAGCCAAAGGAAAATCAAGAGCTTCACGACGCAAGGCGCGGCGCGACCAGTCCTAAGATCACACCCTATTCCCCGTACATTTGTTGTAGATCCAAAACAAAAAGATGACGGATCACGAAAAATGTACGACTATTTCCACCATGGGGTTTGAAGCAAAAGCGTTGTCGCGGTTCCTGCGAGCCGTATGGATGAGCGCCGCCGGTGCCGCGCTACTGAGTGCGTGTGTCTCGGCACAAACCTCAAACCGGCCTGCAGATCGCCCCGCCAATGATGTAGCAAGCCTTCAAGAGCCCGCTGAAGGGTTTGGTTACCGCGAAGCACACGACACCCTGCGCAGCGGCCTTAAAAGCATCACACAACGCTATATCGAACCTGTGCGCATGGACAAAGTGGCATTGGATGGCATGCGTGGCCTCGCCACCATCGACCCCGCCTTTAAGATCCAATTCGAAGACGGCATAATCCGCCTGCACCTTAACGACGTCAACATTGCCGATTTTCCCCGTCCGTTGAGCAATAAAGCAGGCGATTGGGCAAACCTCACCACCGAAATCATCCGCGCCGGACGCACCCACTCGCCCGACCTCAAAGACGCCGACAACGAACGTGTCTATGAGGCGGTCTTTGACGGCATGCTGTCGGGCCTGGATATTTTTTCACGCTATTCCGGTGCCGAAGAAGCCCGCGCCAACCGCGCGCGACGCGATGGCTTCGGCGGCATTGGCATTCGTTTCACCAAAGCCAACAAAGGCATCAAGATCACCCATATTCAGTTGGACAGCCCAGCCGACATCGTGGGCCTGAAATCCAGTGATGTGATCTTAAAGGTCAACGAGCGCCCCCTTGCCAAGATGTCGCTTCGCCAGGTCGCAAAATTATTACGCGGCCCCGTGGGAGCCCCGATAACGCTCAAGGTCGCTCGCCTGGATACAAATATCCTTTATCCCAATCGTCAGATCCGTTTCAGGCTCAACCGGGCTCACATCGTGCCACAAACGGTGCGCGCAAAGGCCATTGATGGAATCTTGCAACTGCGCGTCACCGGCTTTAACAAAAAAACTTCATCCAGCGTCCACGACATCTTACGCAACAATGAGGCTGCCTTCGACAGTGGCCGTTTAATCGGTGTGGTGATTGATTTACGCGGCAACCCCGGTGGACTGCTGTCCCAATCGGTGAACGTCGCCGACTTGTTTTTGGATCAAGGGCAAATCATCTCCACGCGGGGACGCCATCCCGACAGTTTTCATGATTATCGCGCGGGCGGATTCGACATCACCAAAGGCAAACCTTTGGTGATTTTGGTCGATGGTGACAGCGCATCGGCGGCAGAAATTGTTGCCAGCGCCTTGCAAGACCTCGGACGGGCCGTGGTGGTTGGCTCATCGTCTTACGGCAAAGGCACGGTGCAGACCGTGATTCGCTTGCCCAACGATGGTGAAATGACCCTCACATGGTCACGTTTGGTCTCGCCGTCGGGCTACGCCCTGCATGGTCTGGGCGTGATGCCCGCCGTGTGCGCCACCAACGTCCCAGGCAACCTCTCCGACGACATACTGGCCCCAGATCATATCGACGGCCAACGCGCCGCCATGACGGCATGGCGCGCCGCCGGGATGATTTTTGATGGGCGACGGTCGCGATTGCGCCAAGACTGCCCGGCTAAAGTCTTCAGTCCGGTCAAAACAGACGATTTTTTGATGCACCTCGCAACGCATGTCATCAACAATCCAGTCATTTATCGCCGCGCAATCGTGCCGTTTGAGGCGCTCAATACGGCCTCGCGTTAAGCCGCTCTCACATTGTCACCACGATTTGCTTGACATAAGCGCGAAGAGCCTTATTTTACGCCGCTCATACAGTTTTTTTACGGATATTTAGCGGAGCGAAAGACATGGCCAAATCGGCTACCATCCTGATCAAGCTAGTCAGCACCGCTGACACCGGTTACTACTACGTAACCAAGAAGAACCCACGCAACTCGACCGAGAAGTTCGAATTTCGTAAATACGATCCGGTTGTGCGCAAGCATGTGGTCTTCAAGGAATCCAAAATCAAATAAGGCTTCCTTCGTGGCTTAGAACATTAAAACGCGCCCTTTACGGGGCGCGTTTTATTTTGTCGGTATGGTCAATTTTTAAAAGTGCTAGATGCCAAGGCGCGTTGAACAACGAAAAACCGCCACCGACAAGGTCAGGGCGGTTTGAAACGTTAGTGGTGAGAACTCTTTAGAACGGCAAATCATCCTTGAACGATAAGCCAAAAGCTTAAGAGTGTTGAGCCTGATACGTGGCCTGATACGGGGCCGGAGCCTTAGCTGGGGCCGGGGCCCTTAGCTCAAAAACTTGGACAATGTTTCCAAGAAATTTGGCACTGAAATTGGCTTGGCGATGTAACCCTCGCAGCCACCTTCACGAATCTTTTCCTCATCGCCTTTCATGGCGAACGCGGTCACCGCAATCACCGGGATGTGTTTCAGCTCATCATCGGCCTTAAGCATCTTGGTGATCTCAAGTCCGGAAATTTCCGGCAATTGAATATCCATAAGAATCAGGTCGGGTTTATGCTCCCGCGCAAGGTTCAACGCATCGCGACCGTCCTTGGTTTGTACGGTTTCGTAACCGTGCGCCTGAAGAAGATCATTGAAGAGCTTCATGTTCAGTTCATTGTCTTCGACGATCAAGATGGTCTTGGCCATGGTCTATCCTTCGGTTTCGGGATCTGAAGACGATCAACGTCCCCCGGCACGATTCGATTTAAAATTCGAGTTCCCCCAAGAGAAAATAGCCCCCTGGTGCGCTAGATGATGGATGATTCCGTACGGCAAGTCAAACACCACAAGCGCGCTTAACCTAACAGGAAATACAGCTAGCACAAAGCCCTAGACACGCTTCGTTTCCAGACATTTTTTTGCCAAAAAAAGTGGCCGCCACTGAGGCAGTGACGGCCAAGGCTCAATTTTGGGAAATTGTAGAGGAGAAACCAGACCGGTATCCTCAAAAGCCACCCGGTGCGCCAAACACCATCGGATCAACAAGAGCCAGCGACATCAACAACAGCGAAAATGCGAGGCCAAAAGCTTTGATCAGGGTCATGTGACTTCCTTTGCATAGCCGGTTCATTCCTGGTAATGGCCGGTGATGGCCGAACCATCGATGCATCACCATCGCCCAATCTCTGATTTTTTTCTGTGACCGACATCACTCCCACAAAACGAATAGGGTTATGTCGTACTAAAAAAATACGTCTGTAATTTAATCTGTTCTCAAAATCAGCTGCTTAGAATTATTCTTAAAAAAAGGGCCCCGGAAAAGTAGAATAATCTGGAAGCCGAGCACGCCAAGATGAGGTGGCCAACTTCCTGGTTGCCATCCGGCCGCGCCCCGAAGAGCTGAGTTAAACGCAACAAACAAACTATGCCCAACACAAAGGCCGGACATGATGCCCGGCCTTTGTGTTGGGTTCGCCTCTATATTTATTCGCCGCGCACGTCTTCAACCATGTCTTCCAAGCGTTCAAGGTCTTTCACCATCAGGACGTTTTTTTGGCGCTCGACGATGCCTTTACGGGCCAAATCATTCAGCACCCGGGCCACCGTTTCACGGGTCGTGCTGACCCTTGACGCGACATCGGAATGTACCGGAATTGGCGTAATCATCGCCGTCATTTCATCTTTCGTCACCTTGCGCGCCAGCCGCAAAAGATCGGCATGAATGCGGTTGTTGGCCCCCAATGTCGACAAATCCATGATACGTACGGTCGAGGTGCGCACCAGATGCGCAAGGTGCTTCATCAACTTCAGGGCAATTTCCGGATGATCCAAGACCATCTGGTGAAATTGATCGGCAGGAAGTGAGGCAATGCGGGCATCATCCAGGGCCATGACACTGGCCGAACGCGGCAGACCATCAATGGCCGCCAATTCACCAAAATGGCTGCCTGGCTCCAGGTCGTCAAAGGTGATTTCACGGCCAGACAGCGAATAATTCACCACCCGCACGCGGCCCGCTGCGACAAAAAAGATGTCTCGGGAGTTGGAATGCTGGTCGATAATTTGCTCGCCGGAACCATAAGATTTCCAACGGCAATTTCTTTCAACGATGGCAACTTCATCGTCGCTCAACTCGGACAGTAATAAAATATCGTTTAACGCATCGCTCACGTAAAGAGCCTCCTCGAACGGGCCTGTCGCATTGGGACACCGCCCATCAATCCATCAAGCAAGTCAGTATCCCCTAAAATAGTTAACTCTTTTTTGAGCTTTATTCACAACACTCTTCACATTAATAAACGTGTATTACGTTTACTTTACGCACTCAAGGGTAACTTTGTCCTCACAAAATGGGGCTTTTGAGTGAGCTTGATTCGCAATAGACCCGGTCGAAAGAACCAAATCTGGGGCTAAGGAGGATGGAATTATGTCAAAATTGGCCAATAGGGCCGCACCTCAAAGGGATCAGGACACGCCCGAGGGAAGAAAAAACCGGGTCACAGATCGTCCGGAACAGATTGTTCCACACGTACAAACGCGATCACTTAGAGGTACCTTCGCAAAATCAATCTGCTCGGCACATGATCTTGCCACCGATTCCGATCGTGCGGCCTGCGATGACGGCGTTCCCTGTTCAAAATTGCCTGAATGTATGGACCAAGCGGATGCAGCCATCCGCTATCTTGACCTGCGTAAATAATTTCTGGCCGCTGGCTGCCGCTGGCTAAGGTCATCTAGAGCACTAACACGGTGCCCCCGCGACGAGAATCGCCGCCACCGGATAATTTTTTGGTGGCCGCCTCATACTGCACCGCGTGAACGCCACCAAAAAACAAGTTGCGCTGCTCCCACACCTTGCAGTGTTTGAAGGCCTTAACCAATTGCGTACATACGCCTTCGTCAAAGCCCCCCTCACGGCCCCCTTCGACACTGAGCAGCCCGCGTTCATAATGAATGCGCCCCAACTCAACCGCGTCTTGCACCGGCACATCAAATTCCAAGATCGCCAAGATCACCTGCAAGACGGCGGTGCGGATACGGTTCGACCCGCCCGAACCCAACGCCACCGTTAAACCATCCGGGCGTTGGATCAGGCTGGGCGCCATCATCGAAGACATGCGGGTGTCTTGTGGCCATTGATGAAACCCATCGGGATTGATGTCTTCTTCGCCCAACATATTGTTGAACACCACCCCTGTGCCCGGCGCGATATAGGCCGAGCCTTCACCATTGGATACGGTCAGGCTGGCTGCATTGCCATGACGATCGATCACGCTGATTTGGGTGGTGCCGCGATGTGAGCCCGGCTGGCCCAATACTTCGGTGCGGTAACGCTGCAAAAATTCAGGGTCGAGCAAGGTCTCAGCCCCCTCATCGGGGTGCCGATTGAGGCCACTTTCCACCCGCGCCTGATTGCTCAACTCCATCACCCGGGCCAAGCGATCCAGATGTTCAAACGATCCAAAATCCAATTGCCCCAGCCCGGTGCCTCCGATCAGGTCCAAGGCAAAGCCAATTAAAATTCCGCCCACCGAAGGCGGTGGATTGGTGAGGATGCGCGCGCCTTCAAATTCGATCACCAAAGGGGCTCGCTTGATGACCTGATAGTTTTCAAAGTCTTCTCGACCCAGGTGTCCGCCTTGGTCTTCGCAATCAAGTGCCACACGCTGTGCGACTTCACCGCGATAAAACAAATCGTCGCCTTCATGGGCCAAGGCATCCAGAAAATCAGCCTTATCCTCGATGCGCAGCACTTCGCCCGCGCCAATCAGTTGGTCGGGGCTGGAGGGGCTGGCGTAGTGGCTGCGGCAATCGAGTGTGGCTTTATAAATCGGTTCGACGATTTCAAAAATGTAGGCCTGCAGGGGCGACAGCTTGACCCCATTACGTGCCAGATCGAGGGCCGGAGTGATGATCTCCTTAATCGGCATGAAGCCCAGTTCACGATGAACATCAAACGCACCACGAACCATGCCCGGGGTGGCGATGGAACCCATGCCGATGTGAAATTCCTGAGTGACGTCACCGAAGTCGGCCATCACCGGATAAAAGTCTATCTCATCGCGTTTGTATCGCGGGGTGTGGGCAAAAAAGTCGTACAGCACCGCCTCAGCGCCTTTGGGCTGAGCCAACAAAAATCCACCGCCGCCGAGACTGGAGAGCACCGGCTCGGCAATGGTTGAGGCAAACAGCCCCCCCAACACCGCATCAAAAGCGTTGCCCCCAGATTTTAAAATCTCCGCTGCGGCGTGCGCCGTTTCACGATCACCCGCCGCTACAGCACCGTATTTAGCCAATTTCAGCCCCTTTTTATCGTGAAAAACTATCGTCTGCGGCGGATGCTACGCATTGACGCGCGCGGGCTCAATGCTCATGTGTTTGAATAAGCTCTTTTTCGCCGCAATTTGATGGTTAAACTCAAAGCTATGATGATGAAACCTCTGACAATTTTCACCGCCGCCGTAATTTTAAGCGGATGCGCGGCTTATGCCACCCCCAGCGAAACGCTCGGTGACATACAAGCTCAACCGGCCCCACCCTATGCCAAAGACGCCCGCGGCACCGCCTGCGTCGCGCCCGGCACATGGTATGATCCGCTGACCAAGCAAACCGTGCCCGCCGATCAGCTGATCGCGCGCATGGCCACCAAAGACGTGGTGCTGTTGGGCGAAACCCACGTGGTGGCGGACCATCACCGATGGCAAATGCAAACCATTGCCCAGCTGTACAGCCAGCGCCCCGATATGATTCTCGGCTTCGAAGCCTTTCCCCGCCGGGTCCAGGGCGTGCTGGATCGCTGGGTCGCGGGCGAGTTGTCGGAGCAAGAATTCCTCACCGCCAGCGATTGGAACACGGTGTGGAAATACGATCCGGCGTATTATATGCCGATGTTTCATTTCGCCCGCCTGAACCGGGTGCCCATGGTAGCGTTGAATGTGGATCGCGCGTTGATCCGCGAAGTATCTGAAAAAGGTTGGCAGGCCGTACCCCAGGCGCTGCGGCGCGGGATCGGCGATCCGGCCCCCGCCTCACCCGAATATCTCGCCATGCTGGGCGATGTCTTTGGTCGCCACGGCAGTGCTAAGGACCAAGACAACAGTGCTCCTCAGCCTCCCGGCTTAGACAATCCAATGTTTGCCAATTTTGTCGCAGTCCAACAAACCTGGGACCGGGCCATGGCCGAAGCCACCGCCACCGCCTTAAACAATGCCAAAAAAGAAGGCCGCAATCCGCGCCTGGTGGCGATCATCGGGCGTGGCCACATGGACCATTTTTATGGGGTTCCGGAACAACTTAAAGACCTCAACGTCAAAAACGTCGCGGTGCTGACGCCGTGGGATCGTTTGCGCGAGTGCACCAATTTGGTGAGTGCAAACGGCACCCCCACCGCAGACGCGGTATTCGGCCTTGAATACAGCCCTGATTTTTTCCCGCCCGAAAAACCCAAATTGGGGGTGATGATCGAAGCCAGCGATGACGGCATCTTGGTCGGTAAAGTGCTTAAAGACTCCATCGCCGAAAAGGCCGGCCTTAAAAAAAGATGATCTGATCATCGAAGCCGCCGGCAGCCAAGTGCGCAGCGTCGGCGATTTAATCACCATCATCAAATCCATCAGTCCCGGCATGTGGCTGCCGCTGCGCATCAAACGCGGCGCAAAAGAACTGGACATGATCGCACGCTTTCCGGTCTCAGCACCTGAAGCCATAGAGCATAGGAAAAATTAATGCGCATTTGGGGGGGGCTTTTCACACTTGTCACGGTTTTGATGATCTCAGGACCGGTCTGGGCGACCGGCACCGCCGATCACACCGCCGATCACACCGCAAAGGTCCACATTGACCCTGCAAAATCCACCCTGACGGTTCATGATGTGATCGCATTCGACGGTGGGGGCGAAATGCAATTCAGCCTTTCGCCCGACTTCACCATCGACAGCGCAAAACTGGATGGTCGCGCCATCGACGTTCAGCGCGATGTGGAGACCATGACCGTTAAGGTTGGTCGGCAAGGCCGACATCAGCTGGAACTCAGCTATCGCAGCATAGGGACATCTATGTTGGGCCTTGAGGGCGGATTTGTCGGTGCCAACTGGTTGGCCCAGCCGCTGGACACACTGGCCACATGGTCGATTGAAGGCCGCATTCCTATGGGCCAAAGCTTTGTCATGCCCGGAAGGCTCATCGATGAAACACCAACCGATGATCATTATGTGGCTCACTTTGAAAACCGCACCCCCAGCGCCCCTCCGGTGCTGATCACCGGCCCGTTCGAGATCAGCGAAAAGATGCACGGCCAAGTGCGCATCCGCACCTATTTCCACAAAGAATTGGCCCCCCTGGCACAAACTTATCTGGAGGATACGGCACGCTACATTGGCTATTACACCGGCAAGGTTGGGCCTTACCCCTATCCTGGATTTTCCATCGTCTCCGGCCCCGCACCGGTCGGCTGGGGTTTGCCGGGCATGACCTATATGGGCCGCAAGGTCTTGGCGCTGCCGTTCATCCGCTACACATCATTGCCCCACGAAGTGCTGCACAATTGGTGGGGCAATGCAGTCGAAGTGGATTATGCCGGTGGCAATTGGGCCGAAGGCCTGACCACCTATCAAGCCGACCACGCCATGGCCGCTGCGGCCAAAACCGGCGGTGGTGGGGAAAAGCGCCTGGAATGGCTGCGTAACTATGCCGCCCTGCCCAAAGAACGCGACCTTGCGCTTACCGGTTTTCGTTCCAAAACCCACGATGCGTCGCAGGTGGTCGGCTATGGCAAAACCGCGTTTGTGTTTCACATGTTGAAAACCCAATTGGGTGCCAAGGTGTTTGATAAAGCCCTGCAACGCTTCAACCGCGACAACACCTCAAAGGTGGCCGGCTGGCCAAAAATTCAGGCCGCGTTCGAAGCCGAAAGCGGCCAAAAACTGGGCTCATTTTTCAGCGCCTGGATAGACCGCCCCGGTGCGCCTGAATTGAACATTATCGAAGCCAAAACCAACGACACGCGCGTCACCCTGGTCCTGGAACAAAAACAAACCGGCGCGCCCTATCCGCTCAGCTTGGCGATCGACATCAAAACTGAACCGGGCACGGAACGCCACACCGCCCACATGCGCACCAAATGGCAAAGTTTCACCTTCACCACCAAGGCCAAAGCCACGGCCCTGCATGTGGACCCGGATACGGACGTATTTCGTCGCCTCAGCAGTGGCGAAGCACCACCAATTTTGCGTGATGTGAGCTTGGATCCGAAAACCCACCTGCAAGCCTTTGGCAGTTTAGCCATGCGTTCCCAAGCGCGTGAACTGGCCACCAGCCTGTTGCAAGCCCGCCTGCGCTTGCTGGCCTTAGATGACGCCAAGACCCTGATCATCGCCGGTCCACGCGAAATGGTGCGCGCCCACCTGGCCCGCGCCGACCTGCCCCCGGCCCCCGAAAAAATTGCACAACGCGGCGATGCCCGCGCCTGGACCGCACGCACCAAGGCCGGCCAGACCATCTTGGTGGTCGAAGCCCAAAGCCTAGCGGGCATGGCCGGGCTCACCCGGGTTTTACCCCATTACAAACGGCGCAGCTATGTGATCATGGAAAACGGCAAGACCGTGGATAAGGGCACCTGGGCACCCCAAAGTACCGCCTTAAAAATCAAATTCTAAGAGGGGGGCAGACTTAAGCCACCAACAGCAACGCCATCAGGCCGACCACCGCGCCCGCACTGATGCCGACGCTGTACAGCCCCAATGTCACGACATCGGTCAATTTGCTGGACACTTTGTTGTCCATCGCTGCGGTTTGGATGTTCATACTCTTGGGCCTTTTGATTTTTGGCTGCCTTGGTGTTCTCAATACGATACATAAACCACTTAAAGTTAACGTTGAGTTAGCGTGGCGCTCTTGCTCAAAGACACATTTTCAGCTAATAACCCTGGGGTTTGGCCTGAAAGAGTCTTCGATGGGCCTTCAACACATGATTTAAAGCATTCGAGTTCCATGAGCGATATTACCGACATGGCCCTGCTGCCCGCGGGTATGCAAGACGGCCTACCGCCACACGCCGCCCAAGAAGCCGACGCCAGTGCGCGTCTGGTTTCGCACTTCGACACTTGGGGCTATGGCCGCGTGAAGCCGCCCTTGATGGAATTTGAAGAAAATCTGCTCAATGGCACCGGCCAAGCGGTTGCGGCCCAGGCCTTTCGCCTGCAGGACCCGGTATCCCAGCGCATGTTGGCAGTGCGCCCCGACATGACCCTGCAAGTGGCCCGGATTGCGCGCTCGCGCCTGGCCAATTCACCGCGCCCGTTGCGCCTTGCCTATTCGGGTCAGGTGGTACGGGTCAAAGGTTCGCAATTGCGACCCGAACGCCAATTCGGCCAAGTCGGCGTCGAACTGATCGGTGCCTAGGCCCGGCCGCCGACGTCGAGGTTGTTTTGATGGCCATCGAAGCGCTGAGCGCCATCGGTGTTAAAAACCTCTCCATCGATCTCGGCCTGCCCACGCTGGCCCCGGCGGTGACCAAAGACTGCACGCTAAGCCCTGTACAAGCGCGAGACCTGCGCACCGCTTTAAACCGCAAAGACATCGCCGGCGTCGTGTCGCTGTCTGAAGGACTGGGCCAGCAAGCGACCAAAGCCCTCAGCGCCATGCTTGGTGCCGTCGGACAGGCCAGCCCGGCCTTGGAAAAATTAAACGCCATCGACCTGCCCGCAGAGGCCGCCGCGCAACGCGCCCATCTGACCCAGGTGGTCGCAGGCATCTTAGCCGCCAATCCAGACATCCAATTGACCATCGACCCGGTCGAAAATCGTGGTTTTGAATATCACACCGGCGTCACCTACGCGGTGTTTGCGCGGGGTGCAAAAAGCGAGTTGGGGCGCGGCGGTCACTATGATGTCGGCCTCAATGAGAGCCGCGAAGGCGCCACCGGACTGACCCTGTTCATGGATACGGTGATGCAGGCCCTGCCCGAAGCACAGCTGCCCAACAGTGTCTTTTTACCGTGGGGCACAGATGCTGCGGTCGCACGAAAACTGAGAAATGAAGGCTGGCGCACCGTCGCCGCCTTGGACAATAACACCGATGGGGATGCCAAGGACCAAGCCCGGCGTCTCAACTGCACGCACCTGCTTGAAGGCGATAGCGTGCGTCAATTGAACTAATTTTAGGGAATGAGGGACTAAGACATGGCCAACGTAGTGGTCGTCGGCTCGCAATGGGGTGACGAAGGCAAAGGTAAGATCGTCGACTGGTTGTCGGAACGTGCCGATGTGGTGGTACGCTTTCAAGGTGGCCATAACGCTGGCCACACGCTGGTCATCGACGGCGTCACATTCAAACTGCATATGCTGCCCTCGGGCATCGTGCGCGAAGGCACCTTGTCAATCATCGGCAACGGTGTGGTGCTGGACCCTTGGAATCTGTTGAATGAAATCGCCAACCTGCGCGAACAGGGCGTGACGATTACCCCTGACAACCTCAAGGTCGCGGAAAATGCCCCGCTGATCCTGCCGTTGCACGCCAATCTCGATCAAGCCCGCGAAGCCGCACTTGGCAATGCCAAGATCGGCACCACAGGGCGTGGCATCGGCCCGGCTTATGAAGACAAGGTTGCCCGTCGCGCCATCCGCGCAGGCGATTTGTCGGATGAAGACCTGATCAAATCCAAGGTCGACAAAATGCTTTTCCACCACAACGCCCTGCTGCGCGGCCTCGACCAGACGGAGCTGGACGGTGGCGAAATTGTCGCAAGTTTGATGGAGATTGCGCCCAAACTGCTGCCCTACGTCGACACCACCTGGAAAATTTTGGATGAGGTCAAAAAGGCCGGCAAACGCATCTTGTTCGAAGGTGCCCAGGGCACCATGCTGGACATCGACCACGGCACTTATCCATTCGTCACCTCGTCCAACGTGGTTGCCTCTCAGGCCGCAGCAGGGTCGGGCATGGGGGCAAATGCCATCGATTATGTGTTGGGCATCACCAAGGCCTACACCACTCGTGTCGGCGCGGGCCCGTTCCCAACCGAACTGTTCGATGATGTGGGCAGGGCCTCAGCAAACGCGGTCACGAATTTGGCACCACCACCGGCCGCCCGCGTCGCTGTGGTTATTTTGATGCCGTATTGGTGCGCCAAGCCGTAAAAGTTAATGGTATCAGTGGTATCGCCCTCACCAAGCTGGACGTTTTGGACGGCATGGATGAGTTGAAGGTCTGCGTCGGCTACAAATTGAACGGCAAAGAACTGGATCACCTGCCCGCCTCGACCAAGGATCAAGAAAACGTCGAGCCGATCTACGAAACCATGGAAGGTTGGTCCGAGACCACCTTTGGGGCACGTTCTTGGGCCGATTTACCGGCCACCGCGGTAAAATATGTGCGGCGTATCGAAGAGCTGATCGAAGCCCCCGTCGCCTTGCTGTCCACCAGTCCAGAGCGCGATGCCACCATTTTGGTGCGCGACCCGTTCGCCGACTGAACTTAATCTACTCACTTCATATGCCCTCCCTCATGCGTCATCCATCCGCATGAGGGAGGGCCCAAAAACCATTGAATTTTGAGGCCTTTACAGGTATTCTAAGCCCCAGTTTAAGACGCCCGGAGAAGTCGGGCTGGAGGGCACCAATGGCGAACGCCCTGGACCAAGCCGAAGAAACGGCTGAGGCTCGGAAAAATGCGCCCAATTCCGACAAGGAAGAGGGAGGCGTTGCTGTGCCTGCGGACCAAGCGGCGAAAGAGACCTTCCGCCATGA
>JAESUA010000111.1 GCA_016763255.1 Magnetovibrio sp.
CAAAGACGTTCTGGCGCTAGCTTCGACCGAAGTGGACTTGTCCCCTGTCGAAGAAGGCATGGCCATTACCGTTATGTGGCGTGGCAAACCGGTTTTCATTCGTCACCGTACGGCGGAAGAAATCCAGGCTGCAGAAGATGTTGATCTGAAAGAACTTCGCGACCCGCAAAGTGATGCAGATCGCATTCAAAAGCCCCAGTGGTTGGTTGCTGTTGGCATCTGCACGCACCTGGGCTGTGTTCCCTCGGGTCAATCGCTAGGCGATAAACGTGGTGATTGGAAGGGCTGGTTCTGCCCTTGCCACGGTTCGCACTACGACACCTCGGGCCGCATTCGCAAGGGTCCAGCACCGTTCAATCTGCCGGTGCCGGATTATGCCTTTACTGACGACACCTCGATTGTGATTGGGTGAGGCTGGACATGAAACGTACAAAAAGCTCGAACCGTTTGGTTCAATGGATAGATAATCGTCTGCCGATTTTCAGCTATGCTGAAAACAACATTATTTCCTATCCGACACCGAAAAACCTGAATTATTGGTGGAACTACGGTTCCATCGCCGGCATCATCTTGATGATCATGCTGGTGACAGGCATCTTCTTGGCGATGAACTATCAGCCCCATGCTGATGTGGCCTTCGCCAGCGTTGAGCGCATCGTGCGCGACGTCAACTACGGTTGGTTGCTGCGCTACCTGCATATGAACGGCGGCACGATGTTCTTCATCGTGGTCTACATCCACATGTTCCGTGGCATGTACTTTGGTTCGTACAAAGCTCCACGTGAAATCTTGTGGATGGTCGGTGTGGCCATTTATGTCGCCATGATGGCTACCGCCTTTATGGGTTACGTGTTGCCTTGGGGCCAGACGAGCTTCTGGGGCGCTACGGTTATCACCAACCTATTTTCTGCGATCCCGTTCATCGGTGGTTCCGTCGTGGAATGGATCTGGGGTGGTCTCTCGGTCGACGTTCCAACCATCAACCGCTTCTTCGTTTGGCACTACCTGCTGCCGATGATCTTGGTGATGTTGGTTGTGGTCCACTTGTGGGCGCTGCACGTGCACAAATCATCCAACCCGCTGGGCATTGATATCAAGACCCCGCAGGACATGATGCCGTTCCACCCGTTCTACACGATCAAGGACATGTACGGGCTTGGCCTGTTCATGATCTTCTTCATGTACTTCGTGTTCTTCCAGCCCAACTTCTTCGGCGAAGCGGACAACTACATCCCCGCCAACCCGATGGTCACCCCGCCGCACATCCTGCCGGAATGGTACTTCTTACCGTTTTACGCAATTTTGCGCGCCGTGCCCGACAAATTGGGTGGTGTGATCTTGATGGGTGCCGGTGTGATGATCTTGTTCGTCCTGCCGTGGCTGGATACATCCAAGGTTCGTTCCGCAACCTACCGTCCGATCTTCAAGCAACTGTTCTGGATCTTTGTCGCAGATTGCTTGTTCCTCGGCTGGTTGGGCGCACGCCCTGCCGAAGGCATCTATCTGTGGCTGGGCCGTGCTGCTACGTTCTATTACTTCTTCCACTTCATGGTGTTGCTGCCGTTCGTCGGCAAATTTGAGAAGCCCTTACCGCTTCCCAGTAGCATCTTCGATGAAGTTTCGAAGAAATGCCGCACGAAGGAGGACTGAGCCATGCGTAAACTTATACTCACTGCCGCTATTGGTCTCAGCTTGGCTGCGACTTCTATGGCACACGCCGCAGAAGGTGTGAGCGATCCTAAAGACATGAAGTGGTCCTTCGAAGGCATGTTCGGCACGTTCGATCGTGGCGACGTCAAGAAGGGCGGGCAGATCTTCTTTGAAGTCTGTGCCGGTTGTCATTCGATGGAATTGGTGGCGTACCGTAACTTAGTCGATATCGGCTGGGGCGAAGACGAAGCCAAAGCCTTGGCTGCGGAATATGAGGTCGAAGACGGCCCCGATCAGGAAGGCGAGATGTTCATGCGTCCCGCCCGCCTGTCGGATCGTATCGTCAACCCGTTCGCCAATGAAAAGGCTTCACGCTACGCCAACGGCGGCGCGTTCCCGCCCGATCTTTCGGTCATCACCAAGGCTCGTTCCGGCGGTGTGGACTACATCTACAGCCTCCTGACAGGCTACAAAGATGAAGCACCGGAAGGCGTGGAGATTTCTGAAGGCACCAACTACAACGAATACTTCCCGGGTCACCAGATCTTTATGGCTGCCCCGCTGTACGGCGAAACCGTCGATTTTTCCGACGGATCCACCGGTACCTTGGAAGAAGAAGCCAAGTACATCACGACCTTCCTCGCCTGGGCCGCAGAGCCCGAGCTGGAAGAGCGCAAATCTCTTGGCATCAAGGTTTTGTTGTACCTCATCATACTGACCGGCATGCTCTACGCGCTGAAGCGTCGCATCTGGAGCCGCATCTGCCTGGACGAATACACCCACGGCCCGTATGTGGAACAGTACCAGAAGGATCTCGACGATCACGAAATGCCAGGTTAATGCCAAACGGCTAACGCTTAGGTAGTTTGAAATAAACAAAGCCCCCTCCTCGATGAGGCGGGGGCTTTTGTTTTGTTTGACTGACTGCGCAGGACAATTGATGGCGCAACCGTGAGGTGATACGTTTATGCTTCATTCAATCTCGAACAAAAGACAGGGTTAGCATGCGCAGCCTCACATTTTCTTTTCTTGCCATCCCCCTGCTTCTCCTCGGCTGCACAATGCCGGGCGACTTGGCCAAAGGTGTGGACCCAGTTGAAGGACGCCTGGTCCAGAAATTGATCGAAGAGAGTTGTGGAAAATTTGTGATAAGGAGACAAGATCGCACCATCATGCAGCGGAACACTGTTACAGCTGATGACATCGCAATTCTTCAAATTGAAGATACACAAGATGATGGGCGGATTGCTTGGTTCAGAGTTTTTGCAAGCGAATTTAGATTCGCTTACCACCCGCAAATGGCTTTGGTAGAGTGTGATTCATATGCCTGGGTCGGCCTCCACCCTCCTAGATATACCCATGCCTCCCCCATCCTGGTCGAACGTGGGGGCGACCCGAGCTTGTACGAAAAAGTGCGCAAGTCGGCGGAACGCAAGCAACAAAGGGCACAACAACAAGCTGCCCTGCTCGATGCCACATTTCCAATCCGCGTACAGTGGGGCGGCATGGCCGAGACCCTCACCGGGTCGCTACGTGAAATCAGAAGCGGATCAGAAGGCACGCTAGCGGTTGAGCTGCCAAAAACCCTAGGCACCTGCACCGGGTCGTACCGCTACACAGGTGACAATGTCGGCACTTGGAATGTTACCTGTCCCAATGACCTCATGGCGTCCGGAACGTTCCAATCAGGCAACGGCGCGCACGGCGAAGGCGTTGACAGCTTAGGCCGGGCGATCACCTACACCATCGAGATGGGAAGCTAATACCAAGCCCCAGCTGGATATCACATCCCGTCTTTTTCATCCGGGCGGCGATAAAACGTTGAGCGCTTGGGATAACTGATGCCCGACTTCCACACCTTGCGTGGTTTGCGGCGTTTTTCGTCTTCGACTTTTTGCGCGTTGTCGCCGTAAGTCCAAAAACGGTGCAGCACGTCTTCCATTTCTTTGTCGGACAGAAGTTCCGGCTCGCCCATTTGCAGCACCAGCTGATATTGCTTTGCCAGCACCTCGACCTCGACGGCGAGGCTCAGGGCCTTTTCCAGGTTGTCGCCAAAGGCGATCAGGCCGTGATGGCTCATCAAACACGCTTTGCGGCCCAACAGGGCCTCTAGAACGGCCTCGGAGAGCTCCGGCGTGCCGAAGGGATGGTATCTGCAGCAGCGAATGTCCTTGCCGCCCGCCGCCGCGACCATGTAGAGAAACGCCGGGATGGACTTGTTGAGGCACGCCAGCGCGGTGGCATAGGCCGGATGGGCGTGCACGATGGCCTTGGCCGAACGGCGTTGTTTGTAGATGTCGAGGTGAAAACGCCATTCTGATGAGGGCACAAAATCGCCGCTGGCGTTGCCCTGCATATCCATAAACACAATATCGGGGGCGCGCAGCTTGTGATACTTGACGCCTGAAGGCGTGATCAAAAATCCACCCTCAACCCGCGCCGAGACATTGCCCGAGGCCCCGGCGCTGAGCCCGGTTTCATTGAGGCTCAGCGCAGTTTTGATGATGTTTTCGCGCAAATCGATATGACGCATGACTAACTCTTACGTTCAGGCCTTGACGGCGTTTTCCGGATACAGTGCGCTGAGGCCCTCTTCGGAAGCCTCGGACACGCCGCGTTCGGTGATCAACTTGGTGATGTAGCGCGACGGGGTGACATCAAAGGCCGGGTTGGCGCCTTTGGAGCCTTCCGACACGATGCGCACCTTAACCACCTTGCCGTCACAATCTTTGCCGGTCATGTGGGTGACTTCACCGCCGTCACGTTCTTCGATGGGGATTTTAGCGCCATCGTCCAGGGTCCAATCGATGGTCGGTCCGGGCAGGCTGACGTAAAACGGCACGTCGTTATCAAACGCCGCCAGAGCCTTCAGATAGGTCCCGATCTTGTTGCACACATCGCCGGTACGGGTGGTGCGATCGGTGCCGACGATGCACAGATCGACCTTGCCATGCTGCATCAAATGGCCACCGGCATTGTCCGA
>JAESUA010000014.1 GCA_016763255.1 Magnetovibrio sp.
GCCGGATGCCGAAATGGCCACGACCATGTCGCCGTGTTCCATCAAGTTCTGTAATTGTTGAACAAAGATGTAGTCGTAGCCATCGTCGTTGGCGATGGCCGAAAGAACTGCCACATTGTCGGTCAGGCTAATGGCGCGAAACGGCTTGTCTAAACTGCGGGTGCCAATGGCAATGTCGTTTGCGAAATGCGATGCCGTCGCGGCGCTGCCGCCATTGCCGATAAAGAAGATGCGATTGCCCTGCTCGCGAGCATCAAGAAACAACTTAACCATTTTACTTACGGCATCATGGTCAAGATTCTGCAAAAGTTCAGACAAGTGGTTTGCGTAGGCGCGTGCATATTGCCCAGGCGTGCTTGTGCTAGCGAAAATGATATCGAGTTGGTTCATGCCTGAAAGACCTTTTGTTTTCTCTATTGTGGGCAAATGTATGTTATTTCATCCTCGATCACAAAAGAAATGTGACTGTAATCATTTGTCAGTGAAGGACGCGTCGCGAGGTTGATGAATATGACTGCCCACAACAGCAACTATCCATCTGAAGTCGTTGTGCTTAGCGTCCAAGATGCCCTGAAGGCTGATGTCACTGCGTGGTTTGGTGGCGTGCAAGCAGCGGTTTGGTTCTTCAGCAATGATTACGCGATGCTCAAGAAACTCGGGTCGCATTGGGGTGAGAACGCTCAATTTGTTCCCGTCGGAAAGCAACTTAATGAGACGGCGTTACGTCATAAAAGTGAGTTTTTGAACTTAGACCACTTCATGCGCAATCCCAACAGCCCCGATTTGGACTGGCTGGCAAGTGATATTGCCGAACGCAGCCCCTATGCCAGCACATTCTTGCTTAGCGCATGCCGGTACATGATCTTGCATGACGGTCTTTCTCAGGGCGGCAAGCATATCGTTTTGGTCGATGACTTGGACTTTGGTCTTGCGCTTTATAATTCCTTGCGCGGCTCTTGCACGTCGGCGTATTGGGGCGCGTTTGGGAAACGATACAAGGTCGCTGACCGGTTAGGCACGCTAAAACGTCGGGTCACTTTGTGGCGCACCGGGCTTAAGGTGCGTGCTGGCGGCCTGCTTGGTGGACTGCGGCGATTATATAACCTGAGACGACTGCGTAAACGTTTCAAACTGCGTTTGAGTATGTTGCAGGCGGCTGACATTTTGATGGTGATTTGGGCGCGGCGCGACACTTTCTCTGGGGAAGGTCTCCTGGCTGAGGCACCATTTTACGGTGAGATACCGACGGTCCTGATGCAAAACGGGCAGAGCGTCGCGTATCTGGTTTTGCCGATGTATTGGCTAGATGACTATTGCGATATTGTCGAGGATGCCTTGCAGGCCGATGACCCGGTTGTGATCTTAGAAGATACGTATTCGTTGACGTATCTCCTTTCCGTGGCGTGGAGCTCTTTGTTTCAAGGTCGTGCGATTCGTGAAAAGGTGTTGATTGGCGGGTATGAACTGGCCCCGGTGGTGGCTTATGAAAAATCCCGCGAACGGGCTGCATGGCGTCCAGCGGGGGCACGTTTGTTTGCCCAGGTCGGGCGGTTTCTTGCTCAGCACAGCATTAAGCCCCAGGCTGTTTTGCATCTGTATGAAAACCATTCGTGGGAAAAGTGCCTGCAGGCTGGTTTGCGCGAACATCAACCCGACACCCGGGTTTTGGGTTGTCAGCAAGCGCCGTTTTCCCCACTGTATTTGAATTTCATTCCATCGCACGCTGATGTCGAAGCGGGGCATGTGCCCGATGGCTTGCTGGTCTCAGGCCAACGTTTTCACAGGGAAATCGAGCGATCAGGTTTTCCTGTTCAGCGGATTCACACAATTGGCTCATTTCGTTACCAGTCGTTTTTGCAACACGGTGATAAGGGGGCGAAAAGACACAATCACGAAGAGCCGCTTCGCATTCTGTGCGCGACGGGATCGGACGTACTGGATTGCGTTGAGCTTGTGAGTAAGGTCGTCGAGGCGGCAGCGCGAGCCCCTTCGTTGCAGGTCTTGGTCAACTTTCACCCCCTTACTGATCGTGATTTTCGCGATGCCGTTAAGTTGGCGGTCATTTCGAAAAACGAAAACATCGCCCAGGTGAGGTTCGTGGAAACGTGCGTTCAAGAACTTTTGAATGAGGTGGACGTCGTCTGCTACAGTGATACCAATTCCGTGTTTGAGGCCCTGTCAAAGGGGGTTCCCGTAATCCATGTCAATCCGGTGAGTGGCCTGGATTATGACAAGGCTCCAGCGGGAAGTGCAGCTTCTGCATCTAGCGCCCAAGACCTCTCAATGCTTTTTTATCGTTTGGTGCAAGGAGAGCAAATCTGCGATCTTGGCGCAATAGTCGAGTCGTTGATTGAAGATACCCTGGGCCCCGTGAACCCTGACGCCATGTTACGTGCCGTAAACAATACAAACCCGAATGCTTGAAGTGAATAAATTTTCCATGGAACAGTCTCCGCAGCTCCTTAGTGTCATCATGACTGTCTTCAATGGGGCGAAATATTTGCAAGAAACTCTGGATGCCGTGTGGGCGCAGAGCTTCACGGGCTTTGAGCTGGTTGTGGTTAATAACGGCAGCACCGACGGAACTCAGGTGATTCTGGACTCAGTAAACGACCACCGTCTGCGCATCATCCAAGCCCCGCATCATGGCACCTTTGGTGACGGCATTCGATTGGCCTATCAAAATGCCAAGGGGAAATATATCGCCGTGCAAGATGGTGACGATGTGCCTATGGTGGATCGTTTTGCAAAGCAGGTCGCGGCTCTCGATGCCGACAAAAGTCTAGGGCTGGTGAGTTCAGCCTTCGAAGATATTGACCAGGATGGCTATCATTTGGGCACGACCAATCCGCCCACCGTTATGCAGGATATGCTTGATGCCATGCAAACGGCAAACCCTTTGGCACATTCGACGTACATGTATCGCAAAGTGGCAACAGACGCAGTGGGCGGCTATCCACTCGAATATGCATATGGCCCTGATTTTGGCTTGGTGATCCGCTTGATCAAGGCCGGTTGGGGCGTGCGTGTTCTTGGCGATGTTTTGTTGAAGCTGCGCCAA
>JAESUA010000112.1 GCA_016763255.1 Magnetovibrio sp.
AGACGGGTACAACAAAAAGGCATAACAAACTTCTCGCCCTTTGCCACATAGCTCCACTTCAGCAACTGCTGAGCAGCCATATCGAACACAAGCACCGCTTGATGACCCGCATCAACCACCAAAATCCGGCCCGCACCATCAACCATGCCACTGACCGGGCGTTGCAATTCCATATATTTCGGTTCACCAAAAACAATTCCGGCGATCCAGGCAAAGACGTTTTTAGCTTTGTTGGCGGTTTTCTCGGGAGCCAGAAAATCCCGC
This sequence comes from Magnetovibrio sp., assembly GCA_016763255.1. Classification (GTDB taxonomy): domain Bacteria; phylum Pseudomonadota; class Alphaproteobacteria; order Rhodospirillales; family Magnetovibrionaceae; genus Magnetovibrio. Next base: position 265 of record JAESUA010000112.1, read on the forward strand.
TCACCGATCAGGGTTCCAGCATAGCCGTAGCGCGCCGTTTCCGGCGGCAAGGGCCAGATCGGGCCGCCCTGGGTTGGTTCAAAAACAGGCGTCATCGTATCGGGCTTGATAGCACAAGCCGTGAGAAGGAGGAATACGAGCGGTGCCAGATAGCTATTCATAAAACCTCAGTTTGTCGAAATGCGAACATCACGGCGAAACGATCGCAAATGCAAAAATATGCACATTTTCACAACTCTAAACACCTGCCCAAATCAGGCATGATCGGTTATTGTCAAGCGATCAACCTGGGATAAACAGTCCGCCCATCCTGACCGCTTTGATCAAAACCTTGTTGGCTTTCGATAGTGTCTTCATCGCTTTATCGAACTCACCCACCCCGGCTTGTATTTCCGCGGTCTTGCGCACGTCTTCCGCTTCTTGCTTAAACGCATTAATTTTGGAAAGAAATCTTGGGTTGGGTTTCTTCTCCTTAAGCGTCATATCAAGCACCGAGAACAAGCTGTCGTTGCGATCAATTTCGTAGAGATATTCGTCCTTGGGTGTATCAAACCTAAGCTCGCGAACCAGCGTATCTCCCTGTCTCAAATCAGCGGTATAAGCCGTAATCAGAGAATAGGCCGTTTCCAGTTCTTCACGCGCTTTTTGTAAATTTCCCGATGCGATTTTCTTTTCGGCACTGTCTAAGAAAGCTCGAACCTGACGAGTGTTGGCGACGGCTTTCGAGCCAATTTTTTTCTCCTTGGAGATTCTCTCATAGGCCTCGAGAAACACCAGGACCGACTCTTTGCGAAGGTTAAAGGCATTCGTCAGCCGTTTCTTTTTGGCATCGCCGCCGACCAATTTGCGCGCCACGGAGCTGATCATGTTGAGCGCTTTGTTGAGCTTGTCATCAGCCGCCACATTCTGCCCCGCGTCCACATCTACCGAGGCCTCGACAACAAGCCGCCGAACATCTTCAAGAATCTGTTTTGCCGCGGCGTCGCCACTGGACGTGATCAGTTTCGCCGCCGCCCCCTTTTCGACGAGGTTTGTGAAGTATTTCATCTTCTGTTGCACGCTCTTCGTCGTGACCGGCAAACGCTTTGTCTCTTCCGCCCATGCTGCGGGGGCTATCAAGCCAGGGCTGAGCGCCAAGACCATCATCAAACCAATTGTTTTTTTCATGCCTTGCTCTCCAATAATTCTGCTGAAAGGGGGCCCCTTATAGCAGAACCGTTAGTCTATTTCTGGCGTTTATTTCCGGGCCTTGGCTACCGCAGACGGCTGTATCAAATCACCGCCCTTGTTGCCCCAGGAATTGCGTTCAAATGTGATGACAGCGGCAATGGAATCAGCGCCCAATTCATCCTTCCAGGCCTGCATTGCGGTGTCTTCTTTGCCGTGGAGAACAACTTTCAGATGCTCTGCCAACGGGCCATTGGCGACCTTGGTGTCCTTCAAGGGCGGAAACATATCAGCCACCCCCTCACCATCTCCACCATGACAGCCTGAGCAGTTCTCTTCATAGACCCCAGCGCCTTTTTTCATCAGCTGGGCCTTGCTCATGTCAGCCAGTGATTCGCGAGGCGTCTCTTCGCCATCCTCCTCAGCATCGGCCGCGGGGGCCGAGGCATCCAACATTTTTTTGATGTCGATCGGCTGGACGATTCCACCAGTATTTCCCCACGTCACCCGCTCATAGGAAATCACAGCGGCCAATTCTTCAATTGTCAAATCCTCACGCCACGGCTGCATAGCCGTGTCATCTTTGCCATTGAGAACGATGTTGATGTGCTTGTCCACGGAACCGGTAGCAATCTTGCTGCCCTTAAGTGCTGGGAAGGTTTCGGGCACCCCCTCACCCTGTTCGCCATGACAACCGGCGCAGGTATCTTCATAAACCTTCGCACCAAGCTTGATCAATTCGCCACGATTCATTTGACGCAGCGGTTTTGCGGCCGCACCACCAGCCGATGTTTTGGCGGTTTTATCCAAGGGACTGTTGCGATATTTGGACCGTTCCTCAACCTGTTTTTTGGTTTTTTTCTTCGAATGGCAGTTGCGACATTCGGAAATCGGGAACGCCACCTTGCCATGACAGACACCACAATATTGACCGGCCAAAATTGCCGCCATGCTGATCTTGTTGGCACCCTTTTTCGGCTTGAAAATCTTTGGGTGGCAGTTGCTGCACTGAAGCCACTGGGTATGGGGTTTGTGAGGATAAACCACATCGGGCATGGAGCCCTTGACCTCACGCACAATATCCAAATTCAGGACGGTCATCTTTTTGCTATCGTCCGTCAGGTCGGCACGTGGCTCGATGTAGCCTTCATTCAACGCCTTGACCCAATCAACCCGGTTGCCTGCACGACTTTTCGGCAAGTCGGCAAAGGCCTCTTTGGGCGGCTGTAACATCTCAGTACCGGCATTTTCAGGATCGTGAAAACCGTCCTTCATCTGCGACAGGTTAAAATTAGCGGGTCCCTTAAACAGCCGATTAAACCGGTTTGCGGAACTTTTTTTAGATTTCTTAACGACTTTTTTCGCGCTGGCCTTTTGCTCGGCGGAAAAAGCAACGTTCGTCGAAACACCCGCGACAGTCACGCTCAAGGCAACAAGAATCAAAGAGATTTTTTTGATCATGTTCATGGCTTGCCAGCCTTTTTATTTTTATCTGGTTGCGGGGGGGCATCTTTCTTTTTAACTGATTGCGGAGGAGCTACAAGCATGTCCAAGGTGCTGTTGTGCACATCGGTTTTTGCGTCAACATTTCCACTATGGCAAAGGCTACAGTTTTCCACGGACCAAGCAATTTCCCCGTTATGGCAGGCACCGCAATACTCACCCTCGAAAATTTTTACCATCGAGATGTCGTTGCCACCGGCCTTAAATTCGAACCCCAGGTCAGCGTGACAGACCTTGCAGCGAAAACGGATGCGATGGAACCAGTGCGGGAATACCGGTGGTCGCATATCGGCCTCACTGGAGTAATTGTTGATCACGACGTCACCATATTCTGCCTGGGCTTCGCTGGTGGGCCAAACCGTCAGCAGGCCGATTGAGATGATCAAAACCAAGCTTAAAGCTACAAGCCTGATCCCACGCCATATATTCCACATGTTGAATTCTCCGCTGGGGTGTTTGACACCAAAATTCGGAAAGCACCGAACTCAACACCCTCTCTTTACTCTTCTCACCCCACTCAACAACCGCCCGGCGGCTCGAGTTTAGGGTACCCTTGAGGCCATCTAAAGCAACAACCGGGCCACATTTCAGGTCTTTGTTTCTCTATGAGTCACGCACGCACAATTCACGAATCCTAGAATCTCATTCCTAAAAATGGGAATCAGGCATCCCCAAAACCTTAAAAGCCTCTCAGCACACTGAAAACAAACATGTCGGAAATATCATTTTGTTCATTTTGGGTCAGTCGCAAGCGCCCTTGCAGGGCAATGCGGCCGAAATTGTATTTGAGCGTCGTGGTCAGCTCCCGGTTCCAAGTGGCTGAATTACGATCTACCTCATTGGCCGTCTTAAACGACACAGGTGCATAAGTGCTTGAGGTGAGGCTTAAATCAGCATTAAAATCCAAGGCTCGTATGCTGAAAACATTCCGTCTTTGATAGCCGATGCCGCCCTGCGAACTGCTGTTCCACAGCCCCTCCTCCCCGTTTTGGGATTGCCGTGAAAACTGAACGGTTATGTTGGCGGTCCAGCTGCTGTTTATGTCGGGTTCCAGCCCTTTGGTGATCTGCATATTGAACAATTGGCCGCTCGTCGGGTCTTTTCGCGCAAGGGTGCGATTGTCCGCCGCACTTAAGCTGATGACCGTCCAACGTTCGCCCTCCATTTCCTGGAAGGCAGCCATAGTGCTGTGAGACAGAGTCGGCACCAAACTGCTCGTTGTCGCATGACTGATCGATGCATTTTGGTTGGCACTCCACTGAACGTTTCCAATCAACGGAACGTTCACCCCGCGTGAAATCGATTGTCCACCCCTGATTTTCTGGGAATTGGTAAAAACCCCCTCGTTACCACCCCGCGCATCAAGACTTCCACCGGCGTTCCAATACCAGTTGAAGCCGAAAATCAAGGATGGCAGGGCGGTATAGTTCAGATTGGCCGCTCCACCAATGGTCATGCCTTGCGAAACAGTGTCATCTTCCCCTTTATCATCGCCATCCGTGACAACAGTCGATTGCACTTCCACGTTCCGCAGGGCTCCATCTAGGGATACATCCCCCGACAGTTGCTCTGTAAAGTTATAAATAAGCCCAACACGCCCGTCATAGCTGGCCTTCGAACTCGAGGTGTCACCGGATATCGTCGATGCATTGGTGTAATTGGTCTCAGAACTATCGGTCAACGCAGTCCAAACGGCAGAAGCGGTAAAAGGGTATTCATCCGGCGCCCATCTCAGTGTTGATGTTGCCTGCATGACCGTCGCCTCACGTTGTTCGGTAGGCGAACCACGTGCATCCATCAATAAGCTTGAGGTGCTATCGTAGCTCACATTTTCCCAAGGCGTGTATTGGTGACGCAGGGACAGCGAGATCGTATCCTGGGCTTGCGCGCCGCTGGTCATGGTACCAGCGGAATCGGCTACAAAATTGTCCCCTTGGTCGCGCGCCGAATATCTCAGCCGCATACCAACGTCATTGTTATCGAAGATCTTAGATCCTGCGAGCGCAATTGAGCTGTTCGTGACGTCTGCGCCCTTACTCTGCGTGTCTAGGGCATAAGCCATGTTGGTCGTAAAGTTGAGCGTTTTGTCCCAACGTATTCTCGACCCAAGGCTGATGCTATCGGATTGGGCCCACTGGTTCGTTTGGTCTGTCGACTGCGATGAGTCTGTACGCGAATAGGTAAGGGTCGTCGGATAGTTGCTACGGGGCAGGAAACTAAGGTTCACCTTCCCGGTGGCATTTCCAGAATCTGAGACTTCCGATCCCGTCGAAACTTTCGACTGAGTGAGAGTCAAATAACCATCAACGGTCGAAAACCACGGCTGCCAGATATAACTCTGGGCAATCACCGTGGCATTGGTCAGATGGCGAAAGGTCCTGTCAGAATCCGCATGTTTCAGGGTTTGGAAGGTATAGCCGACATTACCACCGGTTGCGATCGGTGGAAGCGGGAGGGAAATATCGGACAGTGAAAAGCCAGATCCCTCTTCTTCAGCGATTGCACAGAGCGGGACAAGGAACAGCCCAATCGCAAGCCATCCCCCTCGGCACAAACGCACGAACGCGGCCTCCGCTGAGCTGCATCCGTCCTTCCAGCATTCAAAGGCTGCCCCCCCCCAGGCTCTTAGCCCGAGGAGTATTTTAGTCAACCTTATCGAGCATTTTGAGAATTGGGTTGATCGTAACATCGGCCCCGGCCCGCAAATTCTTTCCTAAATCCGCCCACTGTTGTTGGGCGGTTGCCCGGATATAAAGGCCTTCGGCCCGCTGCATCGAGTCCGCCAAGAGAACGCGGCGTTCCTTGGTGCGATCATGCAGCTTGAAAATTGCATAACCCTGGAGGATGCGAATAGGCTCGGAAATCTGCCCGATGGCCATTTCATCAACGACCTTTTGGCCTTCATCAGACAACATGCCCTGATGGACATAGCCCAGATCGCCGCCTTGAGAGGCACTCGTATCTGTCGAGCGCAGCTTGGCGATGGCCGCGAAATCTCCACCATTGTTGATCTTTTTAAGGATCCCTTCCGCCTCGTTTTTGGCCTTATCCCAAACACTTCTGGGGGCAGACGGATCAACGCCGAGGAGAATGACCGCGACACGCTGGGTCACCGGTTCCGTGAAAAACTGAGGGTTTTTCTCATAAAAATCGCGGATCTGTTGGTTATTCGGCGCGGTAACCTCACGGACCTGTTTTTCAAGCAACGCAAGAGTTGATCGCTTGACAAATTCGGCACGGATTTTGGGCAGCGTACGATCACGTTGCTGCTCCCATTTTTCATTACCGCGATAGCGTTTTTCAACCGCATCCAATTCCTGCTGAATGGAGGTTTCATCGGCCTTAATGCCCCGCTTGGCGGCTTCGTTCATCAGCAATTTTTCGAGGATAATTTCCTCGACCACTTGCGCACGCAGTTCGGCTTCCTTATTTTCCGGCACCTTCATATGGTAAAATTTAGCCTGCGCCGCACCACTGAGCTTGGTGTTGTATTCGTCCCAGGAAAAACTCTTGCCTTCAATGACGGCGGGAGGGGCGTTATCGAGAGAAACGAGAAGAAGCGTGCGGCCAGCAATCATGAACCTCGCCCCCTTCGGGGCCACGAAAGCAACTTCCTCAGTTTTTTGCGACACGCTACCGGGTGGCGTCTGCACAGTTTCGCTGTTTTGCGCTTGCGCCGAAATCAACGGGGTGGCCATGACCAGCAAAAAACTCCCGCCGAACAACACACTTCGCATCGCTAGGTTTTTGACCATCCTATTATCTCCATCACTTATTTCGCCGACAACCGAGCCCATATTTCCGATTGAGTGCATGACTTCGCACGAACCGACATTCTAGATCAGGGGATAGGTCTCATTGACATCCCCCTGACAGTTTTTTCTCATTTTTTGAGAAACGCGAAGAAGGCGCCTTCATGGCGCCTTCTTCTCATTTGGTCAGAGGCACATTTGACCTCATTTATTTGACGTGGCAGGACAGGCAGACGTCGCTGTCCTTGTTGTTGATTCGCAAGAAGACGTTGGTCACGCCTGCGTCTGGACCGTTATGCGGATCGTGGCAACTGGCACATTCAACGCGGGGTTTACCGTCAGCCCGGGTGAACAGGATCATATCTGTTTTTTCTCGACCGGCTACGGTGCTGCCCTTGCCGTTAACCCAATACTGGGCGTTGCCGTTGATGGTGGCCGTGGACTCCGCAGTATAGCTTGCCGTATCGGTGCCGCCTGTATAAGCGCCATAGACGATACCGATCGGGTGGTCGTTGGTAAGATCGGTACCAAGCATGGGGATCGGCGATCCGGTCATGGCCGTTATACCGACGCCGGCGAACTTGGCACCCGCCGCATTATAACCACCGCTGCCCGGGGCGTTGAGGACCGCATCCATGGCCTGGGATCCATCATGACAAGACAAGCATGCCAGGGAAACCGAACCGACTGCGGCTTCATCGCCATCCAGGGTCGCCGTGCCGAGAGTCGAATAAAGTGTAAAGGTAGCGGCTGACGGAAGCTTCTTGTTCCACAACGGAGCCTTGGCAGCCGTATCGGAGCCGTGAGGCGTGTGACAGAAAACACAAACTTCGGTTTCCGTCGTTGTACCCTGCCCGGTGCCACTTGCACTCATATCATGCAAGGAACCGACGATCGTACCGGCTTGGGCGATCGAGCCTCCCAAAGCCAACGCGCTAACCACGACGGCCATAGAGGCTGTTTTTTTAAAGCTTGTGCTGACAGCACGCTTACTCATTATGCTCATTATGCTCATTTTCTCCTCCTATATCCTGCGGGGCCTGCCCCCTCAGGCAAGGATCCCTACCCCCCATAAAGCATATTTCGTGCCAGGAATAATTTTCAGCTAATTCAATGCCTTATGTAGCTTTATAAACGTTCTAATTCTCTTATGCGGGAGATATCAAGGGCGATATTCTACGTTTTCATAAAGCGCACCCAAAAAATCTGGGCCCATCCGTATGAACGATTGCGGAGCGCACAAGCAAAGACCCCGCCGATAGGGCGGGGCCTCACAACGTCACAAATCAGGATGTCTATTTCACAGCGGTATCGGGTTTACCCAATGCGGCCGGTCGGTAAACCTCAACCTTGCGGAAAAACTGGTCCACCATATAGACCCGTCCGTCCTGCCGGTCGACGGCGATGCCGGTGGGCAACATATAGTGGCCAGGCAAGTCTACCGCCGAACGTGAGCCAATCCACATCAGCAAATCAAGGTTCTGGTTGAAAATCTGGACATTGCCGAATGCCGCATCCGAAACATAGATATTGTTGTCTTGATCCACCGCAATGCTTTTCGGACGGGCAAACTGCCCTGAACGCTTACCAACCTCACCAAACGAAAACTTAAATTGTCCAGCTTGGGTGAAGGCCTGAATTCGAAAATTCCCGCCATCAACGACATAAAGAGTTCCGTCGGGACCGATCGTCGCATTGAGCGGTAAATTGAACTCGCCGGGCCCGCTACCGCGTGTGCCGATGTCCTGTAGATAGTTTCCCTCACCATCAAATACGACCACGCGGTGACGTATCGACGACACGCCACCGGTGTCGACGACAAAAATCCGACTTCCATCTTGGTTGACGGCGATACCGGTCGGGCGGTCGAAATAACGCCGACCATCCACCATGCGCAAGTACTTCCCATCCTTGCCAAAGATCACAACCCGTTTCTGGGTGGCGTCGATCACATACAATCGCTCTTGTTGATCTACGGCGATACCCAGGGGTTTTGTCAGCGCGCCGATGCCTTCGGTGCCGATCGCAAGGTACTTGCCATTCTTGATGTCGAACATATGGACAAGTCGCGCCACACTGTCGCCGACGTACATTTTGCCGTTGCTGACGACCACGCCATAGGGTTTGGCTATGGCCGTTCGCGAACCGCCTCCGCCCGTCGCAAAAGCCTTAAAGCGGTCCGCAGACGACATCTTCACAATATCAGCGCTGCTTGAAATCCTGCGCTCAAAGTAAAAACGCGGCTCACTGGGAGGGTCGGGCCAGGCAGACTGGTAGTCCGGCAGCGCACTCATTTCCGGCGTCGCGCATGCAGAAACGACCAGCACAGCGCTCAAGGCTACCCCAACACCGCCCCACGTCATCACCCGCTGCAAAATCTGCATGATCGTCTGTCCCTAATATCTCTTTAATTGTCGAGCCACGCCTCAAGTCGGCGCACGCCCGGCATAATTTTCTACGGCCAATATTGACTTAAGCTATTTTTTTTCAGGCGTCTTTGCACAAACAAATTCACCCAGCATCTTTTCAGTATCGACGGAATCATGAAGCACAACCTTCTTCACATTCTCGACACCATGTTTGCTCAACAGTCGACAGGCCACCAGCGCCATAAAATCATAGTCGGCTCCGACATCGATAATGACAAGCGCCAGCGCATCATCCTCAAGAGACTGTGATTTAATCCCATGAACGGTGGCCTTAATTTCCTCCAGCGCCTCTGTGGTTCCCGCTAGCACTGGTAGGGATAGCAAACTCATCAGAACGAAAGCGGTGATCGTTTTCCTCATGTTCATGTCTCCATCTCTCTTACCTTTATTGATAAATTACGCAAAATCCGCGCCAAATCAGGTCCCCAGCTTTTCCAGGCTATCTCAGGCACAGTCCGGATGAATATTCTCAAATTCGAGAACATTCATCCCTCTCAATGCGAAAAACACACCAAACACCACCCAATGATCGCTCAAGGTGCCGGCTCAAAAACCGAACCGGTCGAGAGGAACCGTCCTCTCACCTCCCGCGCAGCCACAATAAATTGGATTTGGGTCTTGATTTCGAACAATTTAAAAATAAAAATTGCCAACGCCTGCCCAAAAGGCATGATTTATGCTTAGCGTATTGTCAAATTTACAGCCATTTAAGGCCCGCAGTAGGAGTTGACATGCGACTTGCCATAGCGGTGACGGTAGCCACACTTTTGAGTTTGGCCCTTCCCACATATGCATCACAAACAGAGCTACGCGATAAAACACCCGAGCCTGCCAAAACGCAGATGCCAAGCAGCGGTCATGCCAAGCCCCTAACCGATGGGGTTCGCGCCCTGCAAGGGGTTGCCATTTATCGCCGCGATTGCCAAGCCTGCCATGGCAAGACCGGTGCGGGAAACGGCACCAATATGATCGAGCTTGCCACACCGGTTCCGAACTTTACCGTGGCCGAATCAATCGTCAATTTCCCGCCTGACAAGATGATCTCTAGTCTTATGGACGGCCACAAAATCGGCGTGACCCCGACCGATATGGCCGCCCTGTCGGACCAGGAAATACGCGACGTCGTAAGGTATATTCAAGATGCCTTCATGTTGCCTGCCTATACCTCGGATGCGAGCGCCGGCCGCCAAATTTATGCCCGCACCTGCAGTGTTTGCCATGGTGACCGTGGAAATTCGGTGTCTTGGGCACAAAACAGCCTGGACCCTTCGCCGTTTGATTTCACATCTTATAAGGCCAAGAAACTTTCCCGACGCCACATGATCAATACGGTCACCTATGGGTCCGATGGCACCGCCATGGTGGGCTGGGCCACACAATTGTCCAAAGAAGACATCGCGGCTGTGGTCGATTATGTTCAAGCGACCTTTATCTTTCCAGACCAAATTCTCTCAAGCGATAGACCCAAGCATGGCGCAGCCGACGCAGATACCGAACACGGCATTAACATGGTCCTGCCGTTCGACGACGGGCTGACGGGAAACCTGGAAAAAGGCGAAAAAGTATTCCAGTTGAGCTGTGCCCCGTGTCACGGCAAGAATGGCGACGGCGACGGGCCGCGTGCATATTTCATTTTCCCAAAACCGGAAAATTTCACCAGCAAACGCGCCCGCGCCGAGCTCAACCGTCCGCATCTGTTTAGCAGTATTTCCGACGGCATCGTCGGCACGGTGATGCCGTCATGGTCCAAGGTCTTAAGCGATCAGCAAATGGCCGATGTCGCCGAGTATGTCTTCACAAGCTTTATCGTGGAAAAAGGCGTCGAACAGGCGCTCCCCCCAAACACCAAAAGTGATGACATGCACAGCGCTCAAAAAAAAACATCCCGCTGATTAGCCCTGAAATTCTGGAAAAGGGCCGCGCCGTCTACAATTTTCGTTGTTATTTCTGCCA
>JAESUA010000002.1 GCA_016763255.1 Magnetovibrio sp.
GGGGTGACGCGATGAAACGCCGTTTGCCTATGCAGTCTGAAATTGAATTTGCCGCCCTTGATCCCAAACGCATCCATATGGAAAGTGCCCGCAAGCAAGCCCTGGACCAGGGCCGCACGCGTTTGTTGGTGACCGGTGTGATGTTTGCCTTAGCGTTCATGGTGCTGGGTGCGCGTTTGATTGAATTGACCCGTCACGGTAAAGATGGCGCGCCCAAGTGGCAGGCCATGGCGTCATCAAAAATTGAAACACCAGTGGTTTCACGCGGTGATGTACGTGATCGTAATGGTTATATTCTGGCCACCAGCTTGCCCACCCAATCGCTTTATGTGGACAGCCGCGAAGCAAAACAAAGCACCGTGCCCAGCGAGGCGGCAGATAAAATTTTGTCCGTATTGCCCGATCTGCAACGTACCGTTCTGATTAAAAAAATCAACAGTGGCGGACGTTTTGTGTGGTTGGCGCGCAACCTTACACCGGACCAGGTGTGGGATCTGAACCGCCTTGGACTGCCCGGATTTGGTTTTCGTCGTGAAGAAAAACGCGTTTATCACTACGGCCCGACTTTTGCCCATATCCTTGGCTATACCGACGTGGATGGACGCGGTATAGCCGGAGTCGAGAGGACATTCGAAGGTCGCCTGGGCAATCAAGGTGCTAATATCGAGCTGTCCATCGATATGCGTGTGCAGACCATATTGCACGAAGAGCTGGCCAAAGCCAAAGACCGCTTTAGCGCGCGTGGCGCTGCGGGTGTGGTGATGGATGTGCGCAGTGGTGAAATCCTCGCCATGGTCTCATTGCCCGATTTTGATCCCAACCAACCGGCCAAGTCGCTGGGCGACAGTGGTTTCAATCGGGTGACCAAGGGCGTCTATGAAATGGGCTCGACCTTCAAGCTGTTCACCACCGCCATGGCCTTGGATACCGGCACCGTGGGGTTGAGCGATGGTTATGATGCCTCAGATCCGATTCGGATCGCGCGTTTTACCATTAATGATTACCACGGCAAAAAGCGCTGGCTCAGCGTGCCGGAAATCTTGATTTATTCCAGTAACATCGGCACCGCCAAAATGGCGCTTGACGTGGGCACGCAAAAGCAAAAGGAATACCTCGCCCGCTTTGGGCTTCTCGGCGCTTCGGATGTTGAATTACCCGAGGTTGGCAGTCCTCTTTACCCCGCGCGTTGGGGTGAAATTTCCACCATGACCATTTCATACGGTCACGGCATCGCCGTGTCGCCCCTTCAGGTGGCGGCGGGGGTGTCTGCGTTGGTCAACGGCGGCATCATGTTGCCGCCGACCTTGGTCAAGCAGACGCCAAATTCATTGCCGCGCGGTGAACGTGTTTTGCAGGCCAAAACGTCCCAAGCCATGCGCGCTTTGATGCGTTTGGTGGTGCGTGATGGCTCCGGCAAGAAGGCCGAAGTGCAGGGCTATCTGGTTGGCGGAAAGACCGGCTCGGCGGATAAACCGGCGGGGGGACGTTACGATACCAAGGCGATTATCTCTTCGTTTGTCGGCGCGTTTCCCATGACCGATCCGCGTTATGTGGTGTTGGCGATGGTTGATGAGCCCAAGGGGATTAAAGAAACTTTTGGCTTTGCCACCGGTGGCTGGGTGGCCGCGCCGGTGGTGAAGGGTGTGATTGAACGTATGGGCCCGCTTTACGGCATGATTTCAGATGATCGTGGCGTTGAGGCCGAAGATGAACCGGATCATCCGCTGTATGTGCCGGCGGTCTCGGCACCCAAACGTAGCGCATCGGCGGGCGGGAGCGTACGCAATGCGTCTTATTGAAATGTTGTTGGGAGAAGACCCTCTGTTTGATATGGATGTCATCGATGGCAGTTTGGAAATCGCAGGTTTGACCTGCGACAGCCGTGCCGTGCGTCCTGGGTTCTTGTTCGCCGCCTTGCCGGGGGCCCATGTCGATGGTCGTGATTACATTCAAAATGCCCAAGATAACGGTGCGGCAGTCATCCTTGCCCCGGTGGGAACCCGTGCAGACATCCCGGTGATGGAAGACGCCAACGTGCGTCAACGATTTGCCCGCATGGCGGCAAACTTTTATGCCCGCCAGCCTGCGCATGTGGCGGCGATTACCGGCACCAATGGCAAGACCTCTACCGCTGCATTTTTGTGCCAAATTTGGCAGCGGCTCGGTCTTAAAGCCGCCAGTGTTGGAACACTTGGTGTGCATGGAACTGGTTTTGACGAACCCGGCAAACTCACCACCCCCGATCCGGTTGCGCTGCATGACACCCTGGCGCGCTTGAGCGTTGGGGGGATCGAGCATTTGGCGATGGAAGCTTCCAGCCACGGGCTGGAACAGTTCCGCTTGGATGGAGTGAAGGTTCAAGCTGCGGGATTCACCAACATCAGCCGCGATCATCTTGATTATCACGGCACAATGAAAGATTACTTCGGCGCCAAGTTGCGCTTGTTTTCACAAGTGGTGGATGGACAGGGGTGGGCGGTGGTCAACGCTGATAGCCCCGAAGGTCAAGACGTCACCGCAGTGGCGCGCAAGCGTGGCTTAAACGTTTTGACCTATGGACGCGGCGGCCAAGACATCCGTGTGCTGGACCGCACCAGCCATGGCGACGGCCAAACGTTGTCATTGGTGATCGGTGATTTGAAGTTTGATTTGAGCATTCCTTTGGCGGGTGCCTTCCAGGCTGAAAATGCATTGTGTGCCTTGGGCCTTGCCATGGCGTTGGGGGCCGATGTGAAACCGGCGGCGTTGGCGCTGGAACATCTTGAAGGCGTGCCGGGGCGCTTGCAAAAGGTCGGACAGGTGAACGGTGCGGCGGTGTATGTGGATTATGCTCACACGCCCGATGCCCTTGAAAATGTTTTGAGCGCCCTGCGGCCGCACACCATGGGTAAGCTGCATGTGATGTTTGGTTGTGGTGGTGATCGTGATGTGGGCAAGCGTCCCTTAATGGCTGGGGTGGCCGGACGTTTGGCCGATCACATTATCATCACCGATGACAACCCGCGCAGTGAAAACCCTGCGGTGATCCGCAAAGA
>JAESUA010000113.1 GCA_016763255.1 Magnetovibrio sp.
ATTCTCTGGAACCGCAGATAGCACGGTAGTTGATGGGCTCGACCCGCATGTAGCTATCGTTTACAAAGTACTTGGAGACAACCGATATATGGTCATAAACCAAAACTCTAGAGGGAAGAAGCGAAGGAGCAGAGTTGTGATCAATACAATTGATTTAAATGAAGATCACAATACAGTATCTAGGGGGTATTGGTTCTTTCGTCCTGAAGTTGGTGATATATTCACTCACGACCTCACCCATATCTACAAGAAACTTCCGATCTTTCAAGCCTCGGTCGTATTGGCTTCGAAGGGGCGTACCCCATTGTATATAACACACATGTGGTTGAACCTTATGCGAAGGGGGATATTCTCCATGAATTTCAGGATGAAACAAATAATGACCCATCCTCGGGAGAAGTCGGCGGTGGCGTTCGATGGCGCAACGATCAATTGGCGTTAAATGCCGACCTAGAAGTCACAAAGCTCATCGGCCAAAGTGATTACGACCAGTGGACGCTAAAGGCGATCATCGCAAAAGGGTTTCATGTTGCTGCGATGATGGGGACGGTGTCCCCCAAAGCTTCGTTGGGCATGAGCGCGCAAAACAGCAATATGGTCGTTGGCTTGAACTTTCAACACGATCAGGCTGATCTGATGGTAGGAATTTCTGTGGGCATGACACAGCCATTGATGGCGTTTGGGACTGACGCTAAGGTTGACGATGCGGTCACATCGAGAAAGTCGGTAAATCTAAATCTCGCTTATAACTTCTGAGCGATCATGTTTTGTGTGCGCCTGATCGATAGGCTATGGCAGATCGTTTTGTGAGTTGTGATCAAGCCTTCTTTACAAACTCGGACTTCAGCCCCATCGACCCAATCCCCGGGACTTTGCAGTCGATGTCGTGATCGCCGTCTACCAGGCGGATGTTTTTGACCTTGGTGCCGACCTTGACCACCGATGATGAGCCCTTGACCTTGAGGTCTTTGATCACCGTGACGGTATCGCCGTCTGCGAGGATGTTGCCTACAGAATCGCGCACGACGACGTTTCCATCGGCGTTGGCGACTTCGTCTTTGGACCATTCGTGGGCGCACATGGGGCACACCAGCATGGCACCGTCTTCATAGGTGTAGGTCTCATCGCACTTGGGGCAATTGGGAAGATCAGCCATCTTAATCGGGCTCCAATGGAAAGGTGTGGTGTGATTTAGTAGAGCTGGTTGCCCAGCGGGGCGTAGTCTTCTGGTTTGACCAGCATCACTTCGCCCTCCGCATCGGGCACGCCCAGGACCAAAACCTCGCTCATGAAATTGGCGATTTGGCGCGGCGGGAAATTGACCACCGCGAGAACCTGTTTGCCCATCATAAACTGCGATTTGTAATTGCCGGTGATTTGCGCCGAGGTTTGTTTGACGCCAATCTCATCGCCAAAATCGATCCACAGTTTGAGCGATGGATTATGAGCCTCGGGAAAGGCTTCGGCACGCATCACCTGACCGACGCGGATGTCGATCTTGATGAAATCGTCATAGGTAATTTCAGGTTTGATCACTTAGCTGGCCAGTTCTTTTGAGCGTTGGGTGGCGGCGTCGATGGCTTTGGCCAACAACTCCTTCATGCCATCCGGGCCCATCAAGACTTCAAGGGCTGCCGCCGTGGTGCCACCCGGTGAGGTAACATTTTCGCGCAATGTTGACGCGGGCTCAAGCGATTGATGCAGCAGCTCGCCGGCACCGGCCACCGTGGCGCGTGCCAGCTTGTGCGAAAGTTCTACCGGAAGTCCCGCCATCTGCCCGGCGCGGCCCATGGCTTCAGCTAATAAGAAGATATAGGCCGGGCCGCTGCCCGATACCGCCGTGACCGCGTCCATGTGTTTTTCGTCATCCACCCATTCGACGGCGCCGACAGATTTCAACAGCTGATCGCAAAGATTTTTTTGTGCAGCGCTTACGTTGGCGTTGGGGCAGCCCACGGTGATGCCGCGCCCCACCGAAGCGGGGGTGTTGGGCATGGCGCGTACGACGCAGGCGCTAGATCCGAGAATATTTTCAAAGCTGGCGATGGTGCGCCCGGCGGCAATCGACAAAAACACCGGTGCTTGGGCAACGAGCTTTTGATACGGCGGTAGGACCTGGTCCATGACCTGGGGTTTAACCGCCAAAATCACCACATCGGGGGCGTAATCGAGGCTCAACTCATCGGCCATGGCGATCGCGTTGATGCCGAATTTTCCGGCAAGGGCGGCAGCCAGTTCGGCGTTGGGCTCGGCAACGGTGATATCTTGAGCCGCAATCCCCTGGTCGAGCCAGCCTTCCAGCATGGCCCCGCCCATCTTGCCGCAGCCGATGAGCAACACTGTGCTCATATTACGCTTCACCCACGGTTTCAAGCAGCGCCGAGGCCATTGCCTGTTCGGCTGAATGACCACCCCAGATTACGAATTGGAAAGCCGGGTAAAAGCGTTCGCATTCATAAAGTGCCGTTTCGATCATATCTTGGATCTGTTCGATGGTCGGCGCGCTGGTGCCGCGCAACGGCAGGGCATGGCGAAACATCGGCAAGCCTTCGTCGGCCCACAAGGTGAAATGACCCAGCCACAGGCTTTCGTTGGCTAGTACCAAAAGTTCATGGACCGCGGCGCGCTTATCTTTGTGGATGCGCATGTCGAACGAGCAGGTCAACTGCATCGCCTCGGCGTTGTCGCTCCACGTGAAATAGAGGGAGTAATCACACCACTTGCCGGGTACTTGAACGGCGATTTCGGTATCGCAACTGCGTTCCGACGGCCATTCATAAAGAGCAACGGTTTGTTCGACCACATCCATCGGATGATGTGACGAAACGTCATATTCACGGTGCATGGTCGGCATAATGTCGAACCCCCTAAATCCACTAGATGTGTGCCTTATATATCATGAGCACTAGATGTAGTGTGTCGGAGGCCTGATGGACTCGCAAGCGGAGTCCAGACGAAAGATGTGGATAATCCGAGTCTATTATTGAGTCCCTAATGATTCCAGTGGGTTAGTCTCGAGTCGTGAAGACGCCCCCGGCTCGAGCGAATCGGGGGCGCTAAGCGATTCAAATACCTCGGTTTTTCAAAACCGGCAGAGAATCGAGAGAATCTGTGCTTATTTCGCGGCAGGCTTTTTGCGGGCCGCAGGCTTGGTCGTGTCTTGCCCGGGAGCCGTCAACTGGGCCTCCAATTCGGCCACGCGGGTTTCGAGCTTTTCTTGCTCCATCCGCGCCTTGGCGGCCATGGCTTTGACGGCATCAAATTCTTCACGTGTGATCAGGTCCATATCGCACATCAGCTTTTCGACCTGACGGCGCAGCATGCCCTCGGCATCGCCCTTGAGACCGGTTACGGCGGAGACGGCCCCGCTGGCCACTTTGGCCATGTCGTCGAGGATACGGTTCGAGCTTTGCATCGTAAGAATTCCTATATTGATCTGAGTTGTTGCCCATTATACCCAACAAGCCCTGATTAAGACACATTAAGATCGCATCTTCAGATCGTCGGGTGACTTGCAGGGCGGGTGCGCCGGTCCTATAAACGACGAACCTATATTCAAAGGAATTTTCCATATGTACATCGTCACCGGCGGGGCTGGGTTCATCGGTTCCAACATCGTTTGGGCGCTGGAGCAGCGCGATTACAAAAAAATCGTGGTGGTCGATCGCCTGCGCGATGGCATCAAGTGGAAGAACATCGCCAAGCGTGAACTGTATGATGTGGTGCACCCCGACGATTTGTTCGACTTTTTAGAGGAGCACGATTCCACCGTCAAAGCGATTTTCCATATGGGCGCGATATCTTCGACCACGGAAACCGACGTCGACAAGATCATGGACAATAATTTCCGTCTGACCATGGATCTGTGGCAGTGGTGCACCGCCCATCATGTGCGCTTTATCTATGCCTCCAGCGCGGCGACCTATGGCGATGGGGAACACGGTTTTGTCGACCATTCCTCGATCGATGAGCTGGCCAAATTGGCCCCACTCAACCCCTATGGTTGGAGCAAAAACCTGTTCGACCGCCGTGTTGCGCGAATGTTGGACAGCAATGAACCCCATCCACCGCAATGGGCCGGGCTGAAATTTTTTAACGTCTACGGCCCCAATGAATATCACAAGGGCACCATGCAAAGCGTGGTCAGCCATGTGTTTCCGGTGGCGTCCAAGGGCGAAGTGGCGAAACTGTTTAAGTCGCACCGCCCCGAATACGAAGACGGCGGTCAGCTGCGTGATTTTGTTTCGGTCGATGATTGTGTCGATGTGATGATGTGGTTGTTGGACAACCCCGATGTCTCGGGCTTGTTCAATTGCGGCACCGGCAAGGCGCGTGCGTTCAAGGATTTGGCCGCAGCTGTGTACACTGCCTTGGGGCAAGATCCCAAAATTGACTACATCCCGACGCCCGAACACCTGCGTGACAAATACCAGTATTACACCCAGGCCGACATGAGCAAACTGCGCGAAGCAGGCTATAGCGGTGAGTTCACCGACCTGGAAGAAGGCGTTCGCCGCTACGTCCAAGACTTTTTGTTTACAGAGGATCCGTACCGCTGATGATGGCCATAGCATTCCCCATGATCGACCCGGTGTTGATTGAAATTGGTCCCGTGGCCATTCGTTGGTATTCATTGGCTTACATCGCTGGTTTGGTGTTGGGCTGGCGTTACATGATTTGGCTGGCGGACCAGGCTGGATCGCTGATCAAACCCCAAGACGCCGACGACTTTTTGGTGTGGGCGGTGTTCGGCGTGATTTTGGGTGGCCGGCTCGGATATGTATTGTTTTACAAACCGGCTTATTACCTCGCCAATCCGTCCGAAATCGCCCAAACGTGGCAGGGCGGCATGTCGTTTCATGGCGGATTTTTGGGGGTCTTGCTACTCGGCCTTCTGTATTGCCGGGTGCGCAAAATTCACTTTTGGGCGTTTGTAGATTTGGCCGCCATGGTCGCGCCCTTCGGCTTATTTTTTGGCCGCGTCGCCAATTTTATCAATTCCGAATTGTGGGGCCGCACCACCGATGTCGCGTGGGGCGTGGTATTTCCCAACGGTGGGCCTTACCCGCGCCACCCCAGCCAGCTTTACGAAGCCGCCTTAGAAGGTGTGGTGTTGCTGGTGGTGATGCATTTGGTGTGGCGTCGCGAAAGTTTGCGCGCGATTCCTGGCGTTTTGTCGGGGGCGTTTTTGATCGGTTATGGCCTGTCACGCATCATCGTCGAATTCTTCCGCCAACCCGATGTGCACCTTGGGTTTTTATGGGGCGGCGCGACCATGGGCCAATTGTTGTCGATTCCGATGGTTCTGGCGGGTATTAGCCTTATTGCATATTCGCGCAAACGCGCTACATAAGGGGAACCTCCCCCCTACATTGCGGAATTACACATGAGCGACCTTTTCGACATCATTAAGGCTGAGATTACGGCTGATGGTCCCATTAGCGTAGCGCGCTATATGGATTTGGCCTTGGCCCATCCCGAGCACGGTTATTATAAAAAACAAGATCCCCTGGGCGAGGATGGTGATTTCACCACCGCCCCGGAAATCAGCCAAATGTTTGGTGAAATGGTCGGCCTGTGGGCGGCGGTGGTGTGGCAGGCGATGGGCCAGCCCGATCCCTTAAATGTGGTCGAGGTGGGCCCCGGTCGCGGCACCTTGATGGCTGATGCATTACGCGCCGCATACGCCATGGATGATTTTGACGATGCGGTGCGCCTGTGGATGGTCGAAACCAGCCCGGCGTTGCGCGCAAAACAAAAGGCCACCCTGGCCCAAACCTTGATGATGCCGGCGTGGCGTGATCGCTTCGAAGAGGTCGGTTCCGGCCCGTTGGTGGTCATTGGTAACGAATTTTTCGATGCCCTGCCGGTGCATCAATATGAACGTTGCGATGATGGGTGGCGTGAACGCCTGGTGGGCCTGAACGATGACGGGGGTAAAGACGGGGATAAATTCGAATATTGCCTGTCCGAGCAGCTGATCGACAGTTGCGTGATCCCGCAAGATTTGCGCAACTCAACCCCGCCGGGGGGCATTTTTGAGCATCAGCCGGTTTCGGCCGAGATCATGCGCCAGATCGCAAAACGTGTGGTGGAGCACGGTGGCGCGGCGTTGTTCTTTGATTATGGGCACGGTAAACACGGCATAGGCGAAACCTTGCAGGCGGTGAAGGGCCATGCGTTCAGCGATGTTTTGGCGAACCCCGGCAATGCAGATTTAACCACTCACGTTGATTTTGAACAACTCATGATTGCTGCGCGCGAGGCCGGTGCCGAGGTCCTGGGCCCGGTGCCGCAAGGGGCATTTTTAGAGCGCTTGGGCATGCGTCAACGCGCCGATACCTTGATGATGAACGCCAGCCAAGAGCAGATGGCCGAAATCGATGCGGCCTATGCACGGCTCACCGATGCCGATCAAATGGGCACCTTGTTTAAGGTGATTGCGGTGGTGCCGCCGGGCTTTGATGTGCCGCCCTGGGCAGAATAAGGTGCAATAAGACCGCACTAAACGCGTTGCATTAATGCGCATAACCGAGTTTGACGTTTGATTTGTCTTATAAAACCGTCATGCGCCCGACCGCCTCGTTGCGTGAGATGCCGACCTCTTGCAGGGTCATCTGCATCTGGTTGCCTTGGGTGATGTTGTCGATCAATTTTTTGCCACGTTCTGCCCAGTCACCATCCATCTCATCGCCGATGTCGGCGCTGATGCGGCCCAATGTATCTAAGATCGCACACCTGTGTTGAGGCGTTTCAACAACCAATGTGCCAAGCTGATGGTTGATGGCAACGACAATGCCTTTCATGGGGTGTTCCTTGATTTTATGATTGTAGCTGCAACTTATCAGTGATTTTTACGGGCGTAAAGCGGTCCTCGGGCGGGCCTTCGGAGTGGCCAAAGTATGACGTTGTGTCGAAGGTGTTGGCTTTCAAGTCCATTGGCCCTTAAATGGGGTCATGTTGATGTCACAGACTCTTAACTTGCCCGGTATTCGCCATGGCTTTCTCACCCGTGAAGGCGGGGTGAGCACGGCCATCTATGCCTCTTTGAACTGCGGTCCGGGGTCCCTTGATGATTCGCATGCGGTGGTGCAAAACCGCAAGCGTGCGCTGGAATTGTTGGGGCTCAACGGCACTCAACTGCTGAGTTGTTATCAAATCCATTCGCCCACGGTGGTGCAGGTCAATGAGCCTTGGGAGGCCCAAAATGCCCCACAGGCCGACGCCATGGTCACCAACAAATCAGGATTGGCGTTGGGGATCTTAACCGCGGATTGTGCCCCGGTTTTATTTTGTGATGGCGCGGCCGGGGTGATCGGTGCGGCCCATGCGGGGTGGAAGGGCGCGGTGGGCGGGGTGCTTCAGGCCACGGTGTCGCAAATGGTCAAATTGGGGGCTCAGCAAAATCGCGTTCATGCCGTGGCGGGGCCGTGCATCCATCAGCACTCTTGTGAAGTTGGCGCCGAGTTGCGCCTTCAGGTGATTTCCCAATCGGCTTGGGCTGATTGGTGTTTTGAGCGCTCGCCGCGCGCAGGCCATTACCAATTTGATTTGCCAAGCTATGTCAGCGGCGAGTTACAACGCCTTAACCTTGGGGCGGTCGAGCTGATCGATCACGATACATATGGTGATGAACAGCGCTTTTACAGTTATCGCCGCACCACTCATCGCGGTGAAGCTGATTATGGCCGACAAATTTCGGTGATCGGATTGGCGGACTGATGCGCGCGCTGTGTTTTATGATGTTGGGGGCGTTTGTCTTGTCGGCTTGTGCCGACGGTGCGCCTCAGCGGATGAGCCGCTGGGACAGTTATTATGCCCGCATTGATACGCCGCGCGCCCATGTTCAGGTGGTGCCGCCCGAAGGCACCTCCTTGCCAATGGCTGAATTGATTGCGCAATACGTTGTCGAGTATCTGCAAAAAGAAAACATATCTGCGGTGGTTGGTGACGGGGCACCGAGCCAGGGACGGCATTTTGTGCTGACGGGCTATGTCGAGCAAAACATCACAGACCCACGGGTGCGTTATCGACGTATTTTGCATTGGTTGCTTTCGGATGCCAGCGGCCGTTTGATCGCCACCCACGCCCAGGGGATTGAGGGCACCGAGCAAGCCTGGAATTTCGGTGATGCTCAATTGCTCAGTGCCATCGGTATCGGCACCGCCGGGCCGGTATCGCAAATGGTGTTGAAAGAAACCAAGTCCAAAGCGCCCATAGATCCTTTGCGCCGGGGGCTGTTGGTGGAAAACGTTACCGGATTGGCGGATGAAGAGGCCAAATCTCTGACCCGCGCGGTGGCCAAAGCCTTGCGCACATCCGACGTGCTGGTCACCGGTGATCCGCGTCAGGCTTCATTTCGCTTGGCGGGCCATGTGGAAATTATGCCCGGATCGGATGGTTTTGATGATGTGCGCATCGTCTGGCGGGTGCAGACCATGGATCGGCGTGAACTGGGCAATGCGGTGCAGGAGAATCGTGTGCCGAGTGGCGCGTTCTCAGCTCGCTTTGCGAAACGTTGGGCGGCCATTTCCCAAAGCGTTGCGGCGGCCGCCGCGGTTGGTGTTGAACATGTCTTTGGCACCCGTGCGGGGCCGCCACCGGGCGCGACGAATTATCCCGGCGATGAGCCGCCTGTCGTCGTATTGCCGGGGGTGCCGGGGCGCGCAATGCCGCCGCCGCGTTAAGAATCACGCCAAACACCCAAAATACCCACAAATTAGGGCGTTTGAGCGTTTACAGACCTTGTCTCGCTTGGTATGTTCCGCCGCGTTTCAAGTTGGTGAGAAAGCCACTGGGGACAAACAGATTTTAGGGGGGCGCCCCGTTCGTGGTTGGGGCGTGAAGCATTTGGCCATATTGGCCTAAGGTGAGCCGGGTAATTTCGATGAAAATCATCGCAGGTAACAGCAATCTTCCGTTGGCCGAAGCCATTTCCGCTGAGTTGGATATGTCGCTGGCCAAGAGCACCATCCGACGTTTCTCCGATATGGAGATTTTCGTCGAAATCCAAGAAAATGTGCGTGGTGAGGATGTTTTTGTCATCCAATCAACGTCGTATCCTGCCAACGACAACCTGATGGAATTGCTGGTTGTTATCGATGCGCTACGCCGCGGATCGGCACGCCGCATCACTGCGGTGCTGCCGTATTTCGG
>JAESUA010000114.1 GCA_016763255.1 Magnetovibrio sp.
TTGGCAAACGCGTTTTGCACGATTGCCATCATGATCAGGCCGGGGGCGAGGAATTCGACGAACGCAACGCCGTTGACCTCAGTTACCGCACGGCCCAAGGCCAGGGTAAATACCGCCAAAAACAACAACGTGGTGATCACCGGGCCGATGATGGTCTGGGTATAGACCTTCACAAAACGCCGTACCTCGCGCATATAGAGGGTGTAAAGGCCGATCCAGTTGGAGGTGGTGATCTGTTGCATGGTTTCGCCGATCATTGATCATTATTTGGTCTGGAGAACGTCACCTTATATAGTCTTTGAATGAGCAATCGCAAACCCTCCTCTAAAGATACCAAACCCCGCATCCCGCGCAAAATCACGCAAGGGCGGCTGGTCAACATCGCACTGCATTATTTGGAACGGTATGCGTCGAGTTCTGAAAACTTGCGCCGGGTACTGGAACGTCGGATTTTTAAGGCCTCGTTCTTTCATGAAGACATGGATATGGAACAAGCCAAAGGCTGGATTGACGAACTAATCACGCGTTATCAGGGTGCCGGGCTACTCGACGATTTGACGTATGCCGAGACCCGCGCGCGATCCTTGGTGGCGCGCGGCACCGCATCGCGCGTGATCCGCATGAAGTTGATGGAAAAAGGCGTGGATGCAGAGACCATCGATCAAGCGCTTAAAGCCCTGGTCGAAGATCACCCCGAACCCGAATTGACCGCCGCCATCAAACTGGCACGGCGCCGTCGCTTAGGCCCCTACGCCGACCCGGCCAAACGCGAAGAAAATAAAGAAAAGCACCTCGCCGCCATGGCGCGTTCAGGCTTTTCTTATGACATGGCCCAGCGCGTGATCGAATGTGACGACAAGGATGAACTGGAAGACCTGCTCAATCCGCCAGCACTCTAGGTGTTGCTATACTTTATAAGACGGGCGAAGACGGTTTACACAGCCCGCCTATTGGCTATCATCCCCACCACAAATTAATGTGGTGAGATCAGATGCAAAACCTTGATGAATTTTGGGGCCTGACCAAAGAAGTCTGGCAGACCGGCGTGTTTGGAGTCGACATCGGCGCGCTGATCACGGCGTTGGGTATTTTTGTCGGCTTCTTGATGCTGCGTGGATTAATTACACGCTTCATCATTGGCACCTTGCGGTTCAAGGTTTCCAAAACCAAGAACCTGTTGGACGATGAAGTTCTCACCGCGCTGGAAGAACCCACCCGCTTGGCACCCTTGATCATCGGTGCGTTCTTAGCGTTACAGTTTCTCGATCTCGAAGATCACTTTCAAGACATCGCCGATAACCTCATCCGTTCCTTAATCACGGCGGCGATTTTTTGGGCCCTTTTTCGCGCCATCAAGCCGCTGTCGAACCTTCTGACCCGCCTTGAAAAGCTCTTCACCGCGGTGATGATGGATTGGCTGGTCAAGGCCACCAAGATGCTCATCGCCTTTGTCGGGATTGCGGCGGTGCTGGAAATTTGGGGCATCCAGGTGGGCCCGATCCTGGCCGGTTTGGGGCTGTTTGGTGTGGCCGTCGCGTTGGGCGCGCAGGATCTGTTTAAGAACCTCATCGCCGGCATCTTGATCATCGCCGAGCGCCGTTTCAACAAGGGCGACTGGATCCGCGTCGATGGTGTGGTCGAAGGCACGGTCGAGCAAATCGGTTTTCGTTCGACCATGGTGCGGCGTTTTGATAAGGCCCCGGTCTATGTGCCCAATACCAAGTTGGCCGACAACGCGGTGACCAATTTCACCGCCATGACCCATCGGCGCATTTATTGGCACATCGGGGTCGAATACCGCTCCAGCATCGAACAACTTAAAACCATTCGTGACGGCATCGAAGAGTACGTTTTGGGCTCGGACGAATTTGCCCACCCGCCGGAAGTCTCGACCTTTGTGCGCATCGATAAGTTCTCCGACAGCTCCATCGACCTTATGCTGTACTGCTTTACCAAGACCACCGACTGGGGCGAATGGCTGGAAATTAAGGAACGCCTGGCCTATCACATCAAGGAGGTGGTCGAAGGTGCCGGTTCGAGCTTTGCTTTCCCGTCAACCTCCCTATATGTGGAATCCATGCCCGGTGAAGCGCCGGAGGTCTTCATGCCCCCAAGCAAACAAACGAGCGCACAAACGCCAAACAAAGAGGCTTAATTCATGTCCGTGACCATCTATCACAATCCGCGCTGCTCCAAGTCCCGCACCACGTTGGAACTGATCCGCGACAAAGGCATTGATCCGCACATCGTCGAATACCTGGTCACCCCGCCGAGTGTGGCCGAACTCAAAGACATCCTGGTCAAGCTGGGCAAAAGTGCATCTGATATCGTGCGCAAAAAAGAAGCCAAGGAAGAAGGTATCGATTTAGACGCCTTGGACGAAGATAGCCTGATCGAAGCCCTGGTCGCCCATCCGCGCGCCATCGAACGCCCGATCGTGATCAACGGCGCAAAAGCCGCCATGGGCCGCCCGCCGGAAAGTGTGTTGGATATTCTTTAAAACCAACCAAGGGCAGCCCATGCCAATGATGCCGCATGTGGCGCGCGATGCGCACCCCTTCGCGGTTGGGGGCCGCCCGCCGGAAAATGTGCTGGATATTCTTTAAATACCAACCAGATTTTAGAATCAAAAAGGGCGATCCCCTCGGAGCGCCCTTTTTGTGTCTGGTTTGGCTTGATCAGCCGCGAATGGTGTTGAGGAAATTGCTGACCTCACCATTCAGCATGTCCGACTGTCGACCAAGCTCGGTCGCGGCATCCAAAATTTGTGTGGCTGAACTACCGGTTTCCGATGCCGCCTGGGTAACCTGGGAAATGTTCGCAGACACCTCCTGGGTTCCACTGGAGGCTTGTTCAACATTGCGCGCAATTTCCGACGTCGCGGCTCCCTGCTCTTCAACCGCCGCCGCAATCGTCGAGGTGATCTCATTGATCTGATTGATGATGCCACCGATGCTGCCGATGGCCTGCACCGCATCTTGGGTGGCACCTTGAATGCCGCCAATCTGGTTGGAGATTTCTTCGGTCGCCTTGGCCGTTTGGTTGGCGAGGTTTTTGACCTCCGAGGCCACCACCGCAAAGCCCTTACCGGCTTCACCGGCACGCGCTGCTTCGATGGTCGCGTTCAACGCCAACAGGTTGGTCTGATCGGCGATGTCGGTGATCAAGGCAACCACCTCACCGATCTTGTTGGCCGCTTCGGCCAGGCCTTGGATCTTTTCGTTGGCCCCTTCGACCTCGGCCACGGCCGTGCTGGCCACCTGTGTCGACTGCGACACCTGACGCGAAATTTCAGAAATAGAGGAGGAGAGTTCTTCCGCCGCAGAAGACACCGTTTGAACATTGGCCGAGGCCTGTTCGGCAGCCGCAGCAACGTTTGTGGCTTGCTGGCTGGTTTGGTCGGCGGTGCCCGACACCGATCGCGCCGAGGCCTGCATTTCAGTTGCCGCCGCGGCAACGGTTTCCACCACCGCACCGACACTGGTTTCAAATTGTTCCGCCATGCGCAGGCGTTCCGTACGACTTTTTTCGGCTTGGTGAACTTCGGCAGCCTTTTGTTCTTCTTCGCGCCGCTCCGCATCCGCCAGCGCTGACTTGGTTTTGGCCAGGGCCCGCGCCACGGTGCCAAACTCATCGGTACGATCAACACTCAAGGTCATATCGGAAGCATAATTCTGGTTGGAAATCTGCCCGATATCCACCAACAAACCTTCGATAGAGCTCTTAATCACCGTAAACAGATAAGCGGCGGCAACTAAACCGATCAGCACCCCGATGGCGGTCAATATCATATTCAGCCTCGCCACGTCCTCAATACTGACCTGAACCTCATGAATAAAATTTTGCAGGCCTTCAAGGCGAGCCGTGGTGGCAACATCAACCTGTGCCAACAAAGAAGCCATGTTTTGCCCCATGACTTCGGCCACGCCATCAAACTCATTCATCATCACGTTGCCCTCTTCGGGGCCTTTTGCGACGTAGATCTCACCCATCTTGATGCCGGTTTGGTAAAACGGACCGAAAGCTGTTTCGACTTCGTTCAACGAGGTCACGATATCCGGCAGGTCAAGGCTGGTCGCCAGCTGCCGCGCCAACGCTACATCTTTAACGAATTTCTCGGCAAATTTCTCGGCTTCGCCAAAGCCATCATCAAAACCAGGAAGGCCACGCGTTGCCGAAATGTCGGTGATCCATTGCTGAACCTGAACCACATCCAACTGAATGTCTTTCATCAAAATTGCCAACGGAATGGCTTTGTTCGCAACGCTGTCGGCGCTGTCTTCCGTTAATTCAAGCTTTGGCAATTGGGCGTTCAGGTTGAACAGCGTCACCGCTGCTGCACCGGTAAACACCAGCAAAATGATCGCAAGAACTGCGACCAAACGAGCTTTGATAGACATAATGTGGCATCCCCCTGCAGGATTAAAATGTTGGTTGAGCCAGACTTTAAGTCACGTTGACAACGTTTCCCCGCTTAACCCTAGCCCCTTAGGGGCTTTATAATACATATCAACCCACCCCCACACAACCGCAGGAGAATCTTTTGGTCCATAAATACAATCAAGTATGGTCCCTCAATTTATGTGGCGGGCGGTTTGGGATTAACCACGGTTTGCTTCAGCACGGTGAGCGCCACCATCATATCGCCCAATTTTAGGGATAAATTTATACACAAGATGTCGGATCTAAAATTCCCGTATAGATTTTATGTGGGCAAATTTATTTAAACTCAAACCGGTGCATCGCTTGACCAATACGCGCAATGGCGCGCCCAAGATGCAAACATGGGCGCACCATTTTTTAGGATTTGATGACAGCAACGTACCGGACTAAAGGCCGCGCAGATGGCGCGGACGCAAAGCCTGCGTCCCCGCATGAGCGGCCCGCACGGCGTCCAAAAGACGCCCGCGATCCTTAGGCAAGTTGCCCGCCAATGGCAAGGCTTTTGAGGCATGGTTGGAGCGAAAGATCACCGCCTTGGGCGGGTCTAAAAGCTCCAGCAGGTATTCCAGTTCTTGTAAAATACCGTTGTCATCCTGCCACGTGAACCCGGCCCCTTCGACCCGTTCAAAAGCCTCGCGAAACGGGGATTCTTGATCACCTTCTAGGCCCAATTGCAGGGTCGAGAGGAATTTGGGCGGCGCGCGGTTGATCAGTGCCGCCGTGCCTTCGATGTGTTCACGCCAATGGGCGGTGCCGCCAAGGCCCAAAATCACCGTCGCCGAAACCTTGATATCCGCCGCATCCGCCGCCAGCAAGGCCCGCTCCATCAGTTTTGACGTCCCCTTGCGGATTCGCTTCAACATCATATCGGCACCCGATTCGATGCCCAGATAAACCATGGTCAGGCGCTTTTCACGCAGCCTCACCAATTCATCGGCGGTTTTTTTGGTGATATTTTGCGGCGTGGCGTAACAGGTTACGCGCTGCAAATCGGGCAACGTCGCATTCAGCTTATCGAGGATTTGCTCCAAATGATCCGGCGGCAGCACAAATGCGTCGCCATCGGCGAGGAACACCCGCGTGGCATCCGGCCACTCACGGGCCGCGTCTTCGATA
This sequence comes from Magnetovibrio sp., assembly GCA_016763255.1. Lineage (GTDB taxonomy): Bacteria > Pseudomonadota > Alphaproteobacteria > Rhodospirillales > Magnetovibrionaceae > Magnetovibrio. Next base: position 5,560 of record JAESUA010000114.1, read on the forward strand.
TCGGCGAACACATCATCCAGCGTGCGAGCCCGGTAATCTTTAAGCTTATACATGGTGCAAAAAGTGCAAGCGTTGAAGCTGCATCCAAGCGTCGCCTGGATAATCAGATTCGGTCCTTCCGAAGGAGGACGCCATAGCGGCATGTCGTATACAATCATGAAAGGGAATATAATGTGTTTGCGCCCATCTTGCCATGGCCGCTTTCCCTTGAACCTCAGCCGCTTACAGCCGATACTCCGGCGAGGAGAACTATGAGTGAGATGACGACGTCGAAAAACGCCGAAACGCCGGAGCAAACGGCGAGTGGAACTGCACGCAATGAGCATGCGGACAAAGTCCGTCGTCTCTATGACGGCGCGCTGGAACACCATCGCGCCGGTCGTCTCGATGACGCCATCAAGGACTATGCACGGGTTCTGCGCCTGGCCCCCATGTCCGCCGACATTTACAACAACTTAGGCGTTGCCCTGCGCAGCGCCGGTCGCCCCGAAGCCGCGGTCGCGTGTTATCGCCGCTCATTGGGCATCCACCCCGGGGCCGCCCCGGTCTACACCAATTTGGGCAATGCGTTGCGTGATATGGGTGAAACCGCCAAAGCCATCGAAGCCCATCGCCGCGCCGTTAAGCATGGCCCCAAATCGCCCAAGGCACTTTACAATGCCGGGCTGGCGTTTCGTGAAGGCAACCACACCAAAGCCGCGTTGGAACATTTCAACCGGGCGATCAAGTTGGAGCCCACCTACGCCCTGTGCCGGGTCGAACATGCCACCACGCTGCTGCAAATGGGCGATTGGCAGCGTGGATTTAAAGAATTGGAAGTCCGCTTTGCCCTGCCCGGTCGCGATCCGCGTCGCGAAGGTATTGAAACCTGGAACGGATCGGCGCTCAAAGGCCGCACCATCTTAATCAATTACGAAGGCGACGAAGGCACGGCCCTGCAATTTGCCCGTTTTGCGGCGGTGCTCAAACGCGGTGGGGCAAAGGTTATTATGGAATGCCCGCCCCACCTGACACACCTTTTGTCGGCCTCATCCGACATCGAAGCGACCCTCAACGTGGGTGGCGATGCCACCGCGGTGGACGTGCAGATCCCTTTGCTCAGCCTGCCCGCACGCCTCGGCACCACCGTCGACACCGTGCCCGAAGAAACGCCTTATCTTAACGTACCTAAAATTGGCGGCACCACCCTCAACATTCATGCCGACACACGGTTAGCCATTGGTCTGGCGTGGTCGGGACGGTGGGATGGGCGCGTCGCCCAAGGCCCCAAACGTCACGGCGATATGATGTTTGACGACCTCACCGAACTGGTCGGTGTGCCCGGCCTGCAGCTGTTTTCGTTGGAACGCGGTGTGGGCGCGGGCGACATTGCCCGCCTGGGCCTGCAGCCGTTGATCGAACAAACCGGCCCGGCGATGATGGACATCGCCGATTTGGCCTCGGCCATCGATCAGTTGGATTTGGTGATTTGCACCGACAGCGTCACCGCCCACGTGGCCGGTGCACTGGGCAAACCGGTGTGGCTGATGCTCGATACCGGATCAAGCTGGAGCTGGTTGCTGGATCGCGACGACACGCCGTGGTATCCCAGTATGCGGCTGTTTAGGCGGCAGGCGCAAACCTCCTGGAGCGCCACCGTGTCCCAGATCCGCCAGGCCCTCATGGAAGTGTTGAAAGGCGGCTGACGCCGTCGGAAAGAGATGTGAAAACATGAACGACACGCCCGCCCCAGGCCCCGTGGAGCCGACACCCAAGGCCAAAAAGCCGGGCTTTTTTTCACGCCTGTTCGGCACCGCCAAAACCGGCGGCGAACTGGAGATCGCCATCGCGCCGTTCATCGATGCCGCCGGCAATGACCATACCCGCACCATCGCAGCTGTGTTTGCAAATCATACCGGCGTGCGCGTCAAACAATTGCGCGAAAAGCCCCTCCTTAGCCCCGAGATCGACCGTACGGAGCAACTCCCCGCGGCCTGCGCCCAGGCGATGAACTGGATCGGCGTGCACAAGGCTGATTTGGTCATTTGGGGTGATGTACCGCCACCGGGCACCACTTTATTTCTCCATTTTGCCGCTCCGCCGCCCCTGGATGAAGACCCTGCGGGGACCATCTCGCCCTTTCAGGCCCTGAGCTTGCCGGTGGGGTTCGACCCCCAAGAGCTTGGCGCGTTACTACTGGCGGCGGCCTTAGCAGCGATGAACCCAGATCTTGATGCCAAGCGCAAAAACCGCCGTTCCCTGGTGGCCGCAGCGCTGGAGCACGCTGCCGAAGCGATGGAACGCCTGCCAAGAGATTTCACCATGCGCGAAACCGCCTCGGTCCAGGCGATGTTCGCCAATTCATTGGCCGCGTTCGGCCATCTGTTTCCCGGTACCGAGGTTTATCACCGCGCATCGCTGGCTTATGCCAAAGCCATCCAAGGCACGATGCGCACCGAAAGCCCCACCAACTGGGCTTATCTACAACGCAATCAAGGCACCGTTTTGCAAGCCCTGGGCGAGCGCACCGACGACATCGACACCTTAGAACGCGCCATTGAAGCCTACCGCGCCGCCCTCGACGTGTTTACCCTTGAAGCCACCCCATTCCCCTGGGCCACCACGCAAAACCGCTTGGGCGAAGTGCTTTATTTGATCGACAGCAAAACCGGTGAAACCAAGGGCCTCAAAGAGGCCCTGCGCATTTACCAAGCGGCGCTTAAGGTGCTCAACAAAAAGTCCACGCCCTTGCTGTGGAGCGAAACCATGAACAATCTCGGGCAAGCCGCCCAGATTCTGGGACGCGAGATGGGCAATGAAGAGGTTCTGGAACGCGCGGTCGAGGCCTGCAAACAAGCCCTCACCGTGCGCAAACGCGACACAAACCAACCTTGTGGGCGGCAACCCAAAACAA
>JAESUA010000115.1 GCA_016763255.1 Magnetovibrio sp.
ATTTGAATAATTTACAATCTGCTCATATGCATAAGGCGGTCCCACCCATATAGCGAATGATCGAAAATTACAGGCCGGGGGAAACATGCAATGGGTGAGTTCTCGCGACACCTTGGCATTACGGCGACACGGGTGATATTGGGGCTGGGTAATTAGGAAAGGTGTCCACAGAACTCTCAACCGCGTAGTCCTAGAATGACCCCGCCGCGCCGACCCAATGCCCGCCATCCAAGCGCCGCCTCACCAAATACTGGGCAAAACCACGCGCTATGATGTGTTTATGGTGGGGTGAGCCATCCCTCTAATTTAATCGCCTTGCCTCGAAACTTTGTTTTTAGGTGTGCCATGGCGAAGAGCTCGTATTTAGTATGCTTTACAAAACCTACGGGACCAATCCATTGGGGACACGGCCCAGCGGACTTCCTGGTGCCCTTTGATGCTCTCCCCCCTCCTCCCCGGAATCGCCGCACACTACGCGGTGAAATTTGTTTTTTTATGGGTTGTGATGGAAGCTTAAAGCAAACGGGGGGTGCCTCAGTTACGCGCCAGACAATTCAGTCATCGCAAACTGGTGACACCCCCAGGCTCATGCAAACTCGTGCCTTTAATAAGGCAGAACGTTAGTTTGTATTTTGAATGAATGAGCAAGGCTGTTGTACAGGATAAAAACTGGCAATTTCTTTCGCAACGCCACAAATCCAATTGATTTGACAATTCTTTTCGTTCACTGGGGAATCAGCAATTGCCCCTGTGTCATAACCAACAAAACCAACGTTACCCGGTAAAAAACCACCCTGAATATCTTCAAAAACATGGTTCCAAGTGCGGAGTAGACTTGACATTAGGGCAAACGACTGACCATTGTCGATGGAACGCACATTTTTATAACGTCGTTCAATCACGGGACGAATCTTCGACATCATAGGTTCTTTGAATTCCTCTTCAGTTTTTCCTAATTTCCAAAGACAGACCTCTCTAACGGCAGGTACAAAATCTCCAGATATATCATACTGTTCATAGTTGACGAAAGTTTCCACGCTGATACGGCACGCAACCTGCGTTTTGTCACCTGCACATGGAAATAAGAATGCTTCTGCAAACATATTCGGATCAGTTGGATAAGCATCGGCGAACAAAAAACTAAAGTGACCCTTAATAATGTTATTATCGTTCGCGTCATCTCTTAATTGTTTCACACAATTATTAGCTATTATGCAGACTTTTAAGACATAATCGTTATCGTATTTATCCTTCGCTAGATAGGCAATTTGCCCCGTTCCCTCCCCAAGTTCATTGACCATTAATTCGCGTTGTTGGTCGAGTGTCATTTGGGAAATATTGTTATAAATTGCCGCGAGATCCGGTGCAGCCACCGCCGAATTAACAACAGTCGCACACATCAGTACCGAAAGACCAAACGCGATTTTGAATTTCATCAAGTGTGTCATTTTATTCGACCCCCATGACAATAGGGAGGGGGCGATAAAAGCGTTTTGAGCACATCTTGCCAGCAGCATTTCGCTCATCGCTTGCCTTTGTATACAAAAGCGCCGCGTCTGCATCAAGTTCCTTCAGAATCAGTTCTGCTGATCCCGCCCCATCCAAGTTCAATGCGTTGTACGCCCCTAAATCACGCAAGGCATTGTAAAATTTACCTGTTTGTTTCAAGTCTTCACCATTTGGCAAGGCGCTCCCTGCGTTGATCGCAAGAAAAATTAAGGTTTCACCGTTTTCGCTGAGACCTACAGCCGCCCGAGGTTTTTGACCATTGGGCGAGATGGCAATTGGTTGTGCCTGAAACGCATCATTAGTCATGAACCGATAACCGGATACCGCGCCGCGAATATACTGTTTATTCGCAGTAAAATCGTAGCCCGTCCCAACGATTGTCGCATATTTTGCAAACTTGTCGCGTCCAGCTTGATTATAGATGATCAATGTATTGGTATCTTTATCATGTACCTTTCGGTCGGCGGCCTCTTCACCTGAAATCCATGTCGTCTCATGGATGGTCACGCCAAGCCCCTTGCCACAAACATCCCCGTAACCGCCCGCTGCATTGTAGAAATTTGCGCTCATCAAAAAGCGATACTGATTGTACGGCATGCCAGCTCCACGCCACCATCCCAAGTTCGTCATATCGCAGTTGCCTGGGTTGACAGCAGGAAGCGTATTTTTCAAAACGGACATTCGAATATTGGGCTTACCATCCTGGTCACATTGTGCATCCAACGCCGGCACGGCAATTTTGTCCCATGCCTCGACCAGATTCACTTTTACATATTTTATTTTTTGTGTTGGGGTCGTCCCATCTTTGTTGCCATAGCTAAAATAACCCAGCACGTCTTCTGCAAATGCCCCCGTTGCACACACAGACCACATCAAAGCCCCAAGTGTCAGCCTCACACTGGCCTTTTGCATCATAGACTTCATTGCATCTCTCCATAAGGTTGATATTACATGTGTGTAACATACTTATGAGGGAGTTGCGAATGTGAGAATCAACAAAATCACAGACACCTCGGGTGCTAAAACATGACCACAACGCGTCATGCGCGAGTCTGAGTCGGCCATGACGTTGTTTTGAGGATTAAGTGGCGGCGAGGCGCGTCTTGCAGATTTTTTCGACTTGGGATTGGAGGGCTTGGACTTTTGATTCCAGCCACTCTAGTTCTTCGGTGGTGATTTCGTAGTGTTCTGAGTAGCGGGCTTCGACGTAGGCGCGGCGGAGCAGTTCGAATTTTCGTTTGTCACGGCGCTGGTGGCGGGGCCACACGTCGATAAGCTTTTGGTCTAGGTCTTCGGCCAAGCTGCGCAGAGTTCTAATATTATGAGTGGCGGGCGAATAGTGGGTCAATGCTAATAAGAATGCCCGATATGTTTGTTCTGTAATCTGGTGCAAGAGAAAAGCGGCGTTTTTGTTGTGCCCCATTTCGATATGAATTGGCGCTGTTACCAAAAAATTCCGAGCTAGGCTAAATGCCTCTTCAAAATATTTTTCCGCCCTTTTTTGGGCTTCCCCTTCACTCAACGTTTTAGGCTCGGCCAGTTTGTGGCCTGTGAGTTCGTAGAGGGCGATGCCCTCTTTTTTGATGTCGCTGAAGAAGTATTGGCCTTTGGCGAGTTCGTCGTTGACGCGCTGCAAGGGCTCAATCAGCAGTTGGACTTCGTACTTGATGCGTTTGTCCTGCATCAAACGGTCTTCGGCGGCTTCCCAGAATTCAAAGTCAATCAGACGGTCGTCGTTGACGATGACCAAGATGTCATAATCGCTTTTGTAACCACTGTGATGATCATCGACCCAGCCGCCCCGGGCAAACGATCCAAACAGGATTACTTTCAAAATCCGGGCGCGTTTTTTCCACTCCGAAGTGGCGGTGGAAGTGGCGGATTCAAATTCTTCAAAAAGAACCTGAACGATGTGTTCCAGCTCCCATTGGTGAGAATCTCGCAGATGATCCAGGCTTGTTTTCATGCAACCTGTTTAGCACAAAAAAACTTCTGCGCGCCAATCGGTTGTTTTTTGGCGGGGCTGCACCCTTCGGTTCAGGTTTTCCCATCCTCCGGCACAATGAAGCCACATATACAGGTTATATCAGGGCCCTAAATCAGGAGGTTTGCATGGATTACATCACCCGCAATCGCATTTTTGGCGGCATCGCTGTGGCGCTGGTGGCGTTTGGGGCGTTGGGCACCGTGGCGGCGTTGTGGGTCAATCCGGTGTTTATCCGCATGACCCCGGTGCAGGGTTTTGAGGTGCCGCTGCTGGCGCTTTTGGCGGTGTTAAGCGGTGTATATGTCGTCGTGCGACGGCCGATGTGTGGGGCCAACAAGGCCACCGGGGCCGGATTTTTAGGCTTTTTGGGCGTGGCCTGTCCGGTATGCAATAAGATCTTGGTGCTGGCCTTTGGCGGTGAATTGCTGATGACCTATTACGAGCCGGTGCGCCTTCACATCACCCTGATCAGCCTGATTTTGATGGTATGGCTGGTGTGGCGTGAAATCAAGTTGGGCCGCGCCATGCACAGCGTGCCCGCAACCCTTTAACCCGCGTCTGTATCGCCAATTTTCGCCAGTAAGCCACGCAACTGCGTGCGTTCATCAACGCTGAGCGCGCTCAACAGGCGCTCTTCCGTTTGCACGTGGGTGACGACGATTTCATCGGCCAGGGCAAAACCTTCATCGGACAAGGCAATCTTGAGCCCACGGCGGTCCTTGGGATCGCTGGCGCGGATCAACAAGCCGCGTTTTTCCAAGCGATCTAGCCGGTTGGTCATGGCCGAAGTCGACAACATCATGTCTTTGGCCAGCGCAGATGGCGATAAAGTTTGCCCCCCGCCCCTGACGACGCAGGGTCAAGATCACGTCAAACCCGGCAAAATCCAAATCATACTGGGTCAAGTTGGCCATCACGCCCTGGCGCAGCCGTTCCGCAGCACGCCACGTGTCGCCCACCACGGCCATCGGCGCGGGGTCGATGTCCGGCCGTTCACGCCGCCATTGCGCCAAAATGGCATCCATTTCCGCCTGATCAAACGCGCTGATACGCGATTCATTTTTCTTGTATTGACTCATCCTTGGCCTCGCCCATATAGTTCGATATCAAAATACTTTACGTCAAACTTTCAGCAATCAAAATATCTGACATCAAGATAAACCTCCCCAGGTGAAATGAAAAGGACCCTATGATGAGCCCCCTGTTGCAAAGCCCCGTTGCCTTGTTGCTGATCACCGGCACCCTGATTGGGTTTAACTTTCCGTTGGGCAAGCTTGCCGGGGATGCCGGGATTTCGCCACTGATCTGGGCGATGGCGCTGTCATTGGGGGTCACCACATTGCTGCTGCCGGTGCTGATTAAAAAACGCAGGCTGACGCTACCAAAAGGCCGGATGGTACGCTACGTCATCATTTCCGCGCTGATCTCTTTCATCTTGCCCAACATCTTGCTGTTTAGCGTCATCCCCCATGCGGGGGCCGGTTACACCGGGTTGATGTTTGCCTTATCACCGGTGTTCACCTTGGCCCTTGCCACATTGTTTCGCCTCAAAACCCCCAGCCGACTGGGATTGGTTGGCATTGGCTTGGGTTTGGCTGGCGCAATTGTGGTCAGCGTCACGCGGGGCACCGCACCGCAAGCCCCACCGCTGATGTGGATCGGCGCGGCGATGTTGATCCCCGCCATGCTGGCCTGCGGCAACATCTATCGCACCCTGGATTGGCCCAAGAATGCCGCCCCCGACGCGTTGGCGTTTTGGAGCCATGGCTTTTCGTAGATGGTCTTTGTGATGTTGATGCTGATCACCCGCAACACCGTGCCCTTGGAAGAACTCAG
>JAESUA010000116.1 GCA_016763255.1 Magnetovibrio sp.
CAAAAAGACTTTCAGCAAATCAGACACCGGGCCGATGCCGGACGGCAGCTCCAGCTTGCGCGGTATGTGTGGCAAATCCGCTTCGGGAATGGCCAAACCGCGTTCCACGGCCTTGAGTATTTCGACACCACCGGGGCCTTTGGCCATGCGATCACCCAATCCGCGGGTGCGCGATAAATCATTGGGGTTTTTCGGCGCGTGATGGGCAATTTCCAGCAATGCGTCGTCGCGCAAAACTCGATTGCGCGGCATGTCGCGGCGTTGGGCTTCGCGTCCACGCCATGCGGCCAACTCTTTCAACAAGGCCGTCACACGCGGTTTGGGATTGCGCGCTTTGATGCGTTTGTAGGCCAGTTCCGGGTTGCCTTCGTAGGTGCTGGCCGAGGTCAGGATTTTCATTTCCGACGTCAACCATTCGGTGCGCCCGTTTTGTTCCAGCTGGTTGGCCAGCTTGCGGTAGGCATCGCGCAGGTGGGTCACATCGGACAGGGCATAGTTGATTTGCTTGTCCGAAAGTGGCCGTCGTGACCAGTCGGTGAAGCGCGATGATTTGTCGATGCGCGCCTTGGTCAGCTTGGCAATGAGGTTTTCATAACCGACCTGATCACCGAATCCACACACCATGGCCGCGACCTGACTGTCGAACAGCGGTGCGGGCACACGGCCCATCAAATGGAAGAAAATTTCCAAATCTTGGCGCGCGGCGTGAAAGACCTTCAAGGTCTCCGGCGCATCCATCAGATCAAAAAGCGGCGCTAAATCGATGCCTGGGGCCAGCGCATCGATGGCCACGGCATCGTTTGTGCCTGCGACTTGCACCAAACAAAGCTGAGGCCAATAGGTGCTCTCACGCATGAACTCGGTGTCCACGGTGACAAAAGGCTCGCCTTTTACGGATTGGCAGAACTGAACCAGTTCGGCAGTTTTTGTGATTAATGTCATAATGGCAGTGCTTTTACACTGTTTTGAGGTGATACGAAACCACCAAAAAAACCATTGTTTTGGAATGACCGTTCAAGTACAGTGGTTTTTGATGTGAAAGCGCTAAACATAAAAGAAATCCTATGTTTAGGAGGGGGGGATATACAATGTCTCATCAGGCTGTGAAGCTGGAAGAGATCATGGGCCGTGTTGTGAGTCTGGAAGACTCATGGGATGTGGCCGACTACTTGATGGCGTGTTTGACCCACGTCACCAATGCGCGCCCACTGTTTGGCGTGGTTGATCTGACATCCGAACTTTTGACGTGGACCGCCGGTGGCGCGGAATTTCACGACCTGCTCGACCACCAGTCCCTTGATGGTGAGCACAAGGTGCAAACCTTTGGCCAGTTGTTTGCCTGTTTCGGTATCGCCAAAGCCGACTATGGGGCCGTTATTGTAGATGCCACGGGGCTTGGTGGCGGGGCGTCGATGACGGTGTTGAAACCGATGGCTGGTCATGAGGGGGCATATTATCGCTTGGTGATGCGTAAACGTTACGCCCCCAACGATCACCAGGTGCAATTTTCCCTGATGGACATCACGCCGTTTCAAGAAGCCGCCATACGCACCCAGGCGTTGGCCGCGACGTTGGCTGCGGATATGGATGAGATGCATGGCGATCAGCCCGGCGCGCGCGCCTTGTTGCATAGTGTCATCGCTGATTTGGAACGGCTGTTTGCCCTGCAACAAGACGATGACATTGCCGCCCTGACGCGCGATATGAGTGAGCGGGTCACCAAGGTGTCGGAGCGCATGGTGCAAATGTTGCTGGCGTTCGAGCAACGCTACGATACCAGTCATTGGCAACCGCGGGCCTTAAACCCTGGCTTGCGCCCGGTGATTTCGGTGCACACCGCACCGGTGAAAAATTGGCACGAGCTGCATGGCGAAGTCTTGCGCACCGTCGATGGTGTGCCCGCGGTGATTGCTGAAATTGCCGATCAGATGCGCCACGCCCTGCATTTTGTTCAATGTTCCGCCGCCACCATGGTGATTTCGCCGACTCGCGGGCGTATTTTTGCCCTCAACGGCCCGGCTGCGGAGCAAGAATTTTCGACCATCGAAGATTTTGTGCGTGCCATCGGGGTCGAAGAAAACTCGACCCGCACGGCGGTGGAGTTTTTCTCCAACCTCGAAACCGAACCCGCGTTGGGCTTATTCGCGCTGAACAATGAAAATGTCGAAGCCTGGGGCCGTCCGGGGCTTTATGGCGGCTGGCAGGCGTTGCTGTTGCAAAGTGGTGGCCAAGGCGTCGATGTGCGTGGTCTTTTCCATGGCTTGAAGAACTTATTGCTGCATCTACAGGTTTTGTACGTGGTCAACACCGGTGCGGATGTCGATCAGGTGCAAAACGCCTTGGCGCTCACCGCGACCAAAATTGAAGGTCGCCTCAACGATCTTGATGCCATCGCCCAAACCGGACACCGCCGCCTAAGCCGGACGCGCGAATCCGTATCGCAATGGCTGGGTGCGGCCAAACGCGTCGAAGGCCGCGTTGAGGTGGCCTGCGATGGTGTCGACCACACAATGTTCACCAGTGCGCCTTTGGAAATGGAAGATACACTGGAAGAGCTGGTGCGCAATGCGTTTCAGCACGGTGCCTCTCGGGTCAAGGTTGGGGCCTATGGCAAAGGCAATCATTTGTGCATGCAGGTGGTCGATGATGGTCGCGGCATGAGCCAAGACAAGCTGATCCAGGTGCAACGTGTGCTGAAAAAGCGCATTTTTGATCCCAATTTGTCCACCCGTGACGACGGCACCGGCAACGGACTTTTGGCCGCCGCCAACGCGGTTTCGCGCTTTGTCGATGGCAAGTTGACGGTCGACCATGGCCCGGATGGGCGGGGTGTGAAAATCACCATTTCCATGAAGCTGCCCGCTTGAACACTTTATTTGATTGCAATCGCCCGTCTTTCCTTGATAAAAGGGCCTCAAAGGTGTGCTTTTGCGCCGATTTCCGGCGTTGAGGCCGGGCCTTTTTTTGACGCCCCCTTTTTCACATAAGGATCACCGATGCACCCCTATCGTACACACACCTGTGGCGCGCTCCGTCTTGCTGATGCGGGCGCTGAGGCCCGTATTTCGGGCTGGGTCCATCGCAAACGCGATCATGGCGGCCTGTTGTTCGTCGATGTGCGTGACCATTACGGCATCACCCAAGTGGTGATCGACGAATCCCACGACCTGTTCAAACAAGTCGAAGATGCCCGCCCCGAAAGCGTCATCACCGTGACCGGCAAGGTCGTGCAGCGCACCGATGAAACGGTCAACCGGGACCTTCCCACCGGCGAAATCGAATTGGTGGTCAACACCTTCCATCTTGAAAGTGCCGCTGCGGTGTTGCCGATGCAGGTCGCCGGCACCGAAGAATATTCCGACGAGATGCGCCTGACGCACCGTTATTTGGATTTGCGCCGTGAAAAGGTTCACGCCAACATCGTGTTGCGCAGCAATGTGATTGCTTCGATCCGTCGGCGCATGACCGATCAGGGTTTCTTGGAAATGCAGACGCCGATCCTGACCGCCTCTTCACCCGAAGGCGCACGTGATTATTTGGTGCCGTCGCGCCAACATCCCGGCCAGTTTTATGCGCTGCCCCAGGCCCCGCAGCAGTTCAAACAGCTTTTGATGGTGTCGGGTTTCGATAAATATTTCCAGATCGCACCGTGCTTTCGCGATGAAGACGCCCGCGCGGATCGTTCGCCGGGTGAATTTTATCAGCTCGATTACGAAATGGCGTTCTGCACCCAGGACGACGTGTTCAACGCAATTGAGCCGGTGCTGCACGGTATTTTCGAAGAATTCGGCGGTGATCGTGACGTCACGCCGTTCCCGTTCCCGCGCATTCCTTACAAAGAAAGCATGCTCAAGTACGGTTCGGACAAGCCCGATCTGCGCAACCCGCTGACCATCTGCGATGTCACCGAACATTTTGCCGGTGGTGGTTTTGGTCTGTTCGCCAAGAACATCGAAAAAGGCTCTGTGGTGCGCGCTATTTCGGCACCGAATGCTTCGACCAATGCCCGC